>NZ_LZTE01000056.1:0-13282 GCF_001665925.1 Gordonia sp. 852002-50816_SCH5313054-c | reverse complement strand
CCGGAGACCAGGGGCGTCTCACCTCAACGACACGCCGCGGCCCTGACCAGGCATTGCCCGCTCAACTTCGAAGAGCCAGTTTGGCTGATATTCAGGCCCGACCACCAGGCATACCCCGCCAATCCGACAAATCTGTCGTGATTGTTCCGTGATCATCACTTGTCGTTTCCCCAGCGTGTGTCGGGTCGACGCGTAGCGTTGGAGTCGAGTCTGGGTAGCTGCACCACAAGCAATTTTCTTACGAAAGCTGGAGGTATGCGCTGTGACAACGATAGCGATAGTCGGAGGAGGGCTGGCGGGGGCAAAGGCCGCCGAGGCGCTACGTGAACAAGATTTCGACGGTGATGTCGTGATCTTCGGCGTCGAGAACGAGCTGCCGTACGAACGTCCGCCGTTGTCGAAGGAATTCATGCAGGGCAAGCAGGACCTGCCCGAGTTCACGGTCCACGACACCGATTGGTACCTCGACCAGCGCGTCGAGTTCCGTCCGGGAACCCGTATCGAGAAGGTCGACGCCGCTGCCAAGACAGTGTCGCTCCCCGACGGTTCGACGGTGTCCTACGACAAGTTGCTGCTGGCCACGGGCTCGTCGTCGCGGGTTATCGACCTGCCGGGTGCCGACGCCTCGGGCGTCCACTACCTGCGGACCGTCGACGATGCCCGCGCGATCCGCGAGACGCTCACCGAGGGCTCGCGCCTGGCGATTGTCGGGGCGGGCTGGATCGGCATGGAGGTCGCTGCTTCCGCGCGTGAGCGCGGGGTCGAGGTGGCGATCGCAGAAGCCTCGAAGCTGCCGCTGCTGCGCGCGCTGGGGCCGGAGGTGGCCCAGGTCTTCGCCGACCTGCACCGCGAGCACGGCGTCGACCTTCGGACCGAGGTCAAGGTCGCCGAGATCACCACCGAGAACGGCGCGGCGACGGGACTGCGCCTCGCCGACGGCGACACCATCGCTGCCGACGCGGTGTTGATCGCCGCGGGTGCTGTCCCCAACCTCGACGTCGCGGAGTCTGCGGGACTCGACATCGACGGCGGCGGCGTGCTGGTCAACGCGGGCTTGCGTAGCAGCGACCCCGACATCTACGTCGTCGGCGACATCGCGAATGCCGAGCATCCGATCCTCGAACGTCGGGTGCGCGTCGAACACTGGGCGAACGCGATGAACCAACCGGCAGTCGCAGTCACCAACATGCTCGGCGGCCGCGCCGAGTACGAGAACCTCCCGTACTTTTTCACCGACCAGTACGACCTCGGCATGGAGTACACCGGGCTGTCCGACGGCTACGAGAAGGTCGTCTTCCGGGGTGACGTACCGGGTCGTGAGTTCGTCGTCTTCTGGCTCGACGGCGACAACACAGTGCTCGCGGGCATGCAGGTCAACATCTGGGATCAGCTCGACGGCATCAAGCAACTGATCCTCGGCGGCGATCCCGTCGACCCGGACGCTCTTGCCGATTCGTCTGTGGCACTTGCAGACTTGTAAGTCGTGCACGCGCCGACAACTCTGCTGACCTTCGACGTCGCGCTCATCTCCTGGCGGCTCGACACGGTCACCACGGTGATCGTGGCAGCGGTCCTGGCTGCGTACTGGGCGGGCTGGCGGCGAAGCTCGACGGTCTCGCGCGGGTCCGCGTGTGTGTTCACCGTGCTCGGCGTCGGAGTCTGGCTGCTCGCGGGGATCAGCGTGGTCGGCGTCTACGCCGACACCCTGTTCTGGGTCCGTGCGCTGCAGTTCGTGCTGCTACTGCTGGTTGCGCCATTCGGCCTGGCCCTGGGCCGACCCGTCACGGTGCTGCGCGAAGCACTCGGCTCGCGCGGCCGTGCACGACTCGACGCCGCGATGAACAGCCGAGCCGCACGCGTGCTGCTCGGGCCGATCCCGACGTCGGCGCTGATGCTCAGCGTGCCCTGGCTGATCTACTTCACCGGGTGGTACGAGCTGGTGCTGCGCGACGAGTCGGTCGACGTCGCGACGCGTCTCCTCCTCGTAGCGATCGGCGTCGGATACTTCTATGCACGCCTGCAGGTCGATCCGGTTCCGCGCAGGTACCCGCAGGCGTTGTCGCTGGGCATCACCACGGTCGAGAGCATCGCCGACGGTCTGCTCGGGATCGTGCTGTGGCAGGGGTCGCTGGTGGCGGTCGACTACTACACGGCACTGCACAGAACCTGGGGTCCGAGTCTGCGCATGGATCAGACGATCGGTGCGGGCATCCTCTGGATTCTCGGCGACGTCGTCGGACTGCCTTTTCTCATGGTGCTGTTCCGGCGCTTCCGTACCGACGAACGCGAGACCGAAAAGCAGGTCGACGCCGCGCTGGAGTCGAGTGACGAGGCGGCCGTCCCCGACGCCGATGACGCCACGAGCGGATTGTGGTGGGAGTCGGATCCCAATTTGCGGGACAGATATCGTTAGGCGATGCGCACAACCGTCGACCTCGATTACGCGACCGCGATCACCCTCGGGGCGTCGGGCCTGGTGTTTCTTCTTGCCCTGATTCTCGGGGTCTGGAAGTACGAGCAGATGCGCAACTCGCCCGACCACCTGGCGCACCCGTACGTCGACATCGCTCACCGGTCGGCGCTGCTCTACGCGTTCGCGACCGCTCTCGTCGCAGTCTTCGTCTATCTCAGCGCGTGGCCGACGTGGTTGAACCTCGCCGCGGCGATGGTGATGGTGGTGTTCTTCCTCGGCGCTATCGGCAGCTACATCATGCACGGCATGCTGCGCGACACCACCAATCAGTTCGCCCGCGAAGACCCGGTGCTGCGGGTGTCGATGATCGCGCTGATGGTCGGCGAGATCGGCGGCTTTCTCGTGCTGTTCGCCGGATTCGTCGCCGGGAGGTTCTAGTCGCCGGGCGGCTCTAGGAGTTCAGGACTCCTGCTGGTTGCCGCCCTGTGCGGCGTCGGCGGCGGCGATCTCGGCGCGCACCTGATCCATGTCGAGATCGTTCACCGCGGTGATGAGCTGCTCGAGCTGAGCCGGCGGGAGTGCACCCGGCTGATTGAAGACCAGCACACCGTCGCGGAAAGCCATCAGCGTCGGGATCGACTGGATGCCGAAGCCCGCTGCGAGCTGCTGTTCGGCCTCGGTGTCGACCTTGCCGAACACGATGTCGGGGTGAGTCTCCGACGCCTTCTCGAAGGTCGGGGCGAACTGTCGGCACGGGCCGCACCACTCCGCCCAGAAATCGACCAGCACGGTACCGCCGGCCGAAATGGTGTCCTCGAAATTGCCAAGCGTGATCTCTTGTGTGCTCATGAGTCCACGGTACGCACGCTGAACACGCCCGTCATGTGCTCACGCGCCATCGACTCGGCGGGATCGCTACAGGGCGACGTCGAGCCAATCGGTGAACCCCGTCGGGTCGTGTCTGCCGAGGCAGAAGTGCTCGAACATGCCCCAGCCCTCACTCGTCGTGCCGTCGGCTTCGCGGCACCGCGCACGCGCGACGTGATCGGTGGCGCCGAACGCGATTCGCCCGGCGACCGCGGGGTCGGTCATGTCGTACGAGACGCGTTCGGTGAAACCCTCACCGCGCCACATGCCGTGCTGCCAGTCCGGGTCGCCGCCGTAGCCACCGCCGACGTGCAGCGGTGCGGCGAGAAGTGAGTCGACCTCGAAAGTGACCGGCGAACCGTCTGCGGCGGTTGCCGCGATGGTTGCGCCCGTGACCTCGCGGGTCCCGGAACGGTAGTGGATGTCGAATCGCGGCCAGCCGAGTTGTTCGACGCGGCCGTCCTTCCAGACCCGTGAACAGTCGTTGAGTGTGCGGATGCCGTCTGGCGACTCCTGGACGATCAGGACGAGTTCGAAGTCGTCGAAGGCGATGGGGACGTAGGTCCACCACATACCGTCGAACGGCGGGTCGGCGGGACGTCCGGCGGGTTCGGCCTCTCCGACGGGTCGGATGCCCCAGGAGCGGTCGCGGCTACCGATCCACGTCGACGGTTCGACGGCGATCTCGGTCTCGTCGACGCGGATCCACCCCGACCACGACCCGAGTTGGGCGAAACGCTGCGCGTCCAACGTGATCCGGTTGCCGCTGCGCATCACATGCGGCAGCTCCTGCACGACGTCGAAGAGTCCGTTCCACGTCAGGTCGAAGGAGATCCCTTCGGTGGATTCGAGGGTGAGGCGGATCGTGTGGAGTGGGTCGATCACCTCTATGCGGTAGCCGCCGACGTGCTGGTCGAGGCGATTCTGATCGATTGCGTCGGACAGGTGGACCGCGGTCTGTTCGTCGCCGCGTCGGATCACGACGAACGCATCCTTGACCCCGAGGTTGGGGTAGTAACCGAGGCCGGTCACGAGGAAGATGTCGCCGGTGCGGTCGTGGGCGTTGAAGTAGCACCGGTCGTAGAAGTTGCGGTCAGAGCTACCCGGCCATGCAATCGGTTGGGGCAGTTGATGAACCGGATACTCGTCGAGTGGTCCCAGCATCAGATCTCCTCGTCGAGTAGTCGCTGGAGTAGTGGGCGGTGGTAGAACAGCTCGGCGTCGATGTCGGTTGGCGGCGCCATCTCGCCGAAGTGGATGCGTCGTGACGCGGTGCGCATGAAGATCACTCCCCACATCACCGCCGAGTACAGGTAGAACCAGTGCAGGTCGCCGAGCTCGACGCCGGTGAGCTCGCGGTAGGTGGCGCGGACGTCGTCTTCGCGAAGTACGTCGGGTAGCCCCGGCATGCTCGCGAGACCGACAAGTTCTTGAAAGACGTTGTGGGCGAAGATCAACCACGCGACGTCGAGTTCACGTGGGCCGAGGGTCGCCATTTCCCAATCGAGGACGGCAGCGGGTGTGAAGTCCTGATAGATCACGTTGCCGATACGCGCGTCGCCCCAGTTGAAGACCGTCTCACCGGAGGCGATCTGGCTTGGGAAGTGGGTGTCGAGCCAAGCCATTGCGCGGTCGAGGAGTGGTGAACGGCCGAGATCTTCTGCGGCGAAGTCGTAGAAGCGCTGCAGGTCGTCGAGGCGTCGACGTAAGGGGGTCGACGACGCGTCGCCGCCCTGGTCGAGGAACTCAAAGGTGCTCTGCGCGTCGGGAATTGAATGCAGTGCCGCGATCACGCCGATCGTCGCGTCCTGCAGGGATCTGCGCTTGTCGGCGGGAGCGTCGAAAAACCAGTTGTCGCCGAAGGTGTAGGGCATCACATCGGGAGGCACGAGGCCGTCGACGCGATCCATCAGGAAGAAGGGTGAGCCGAGTACGTCGCCGGTCGGTTCGAGCCAATGTGTTGTGGGGATGGGCAGATCTGTCAGTTGTGCGGCGAGGCGCATCGCCTCGAATTGGTGGTCGAGGTGGTACTCCCCGAACACGGGGATGTCGGCGGGGCGTGGCTGCATCCGCATCACCCACTGTTGTTCTCGCGCAACGCCATTCTCGGTCCAGTGGCCGGTGAGCATCACGGTCTCCGACGACATGCCGTTGGCTTCGATTCCTGCGTCGACGGTCACGCTCGGGTTGGCGCTCGGCGGTAGCAGCTCGCTGAGCCATTCCGCCAGCAACGTCGGGATCGTCGCGGTGTCGCGTTCCGATCGCTGCAGATGGTCGAGTTCCTCGAGAGTGGGCCTGGTGCTCATGTCGAGTCCTTTCGCCGGATTACGCTACGCTGAGTAGCGTTATGACACCAGATACGACGACGGATGGCAAGGTTTTCGGAAAAGGTCGTCCCCGCGACGGCGCGATCGACGTGGCAGTACTTGCTGCGGCACGAGAACTGTTGGTGGAGCAGGGATATGCGCGACTGACCGTGTCGGCGGTCGCCGAGCGGGCCGGTACCACCAAGACGGCGATCTACCGACGGTGGTCGGGCAAGCAGGATCTGGTGCACGACGCGACCTTCTCCGGCATGACGGTCTTGTCGGCGTCGACAGGCCACGTCGCCGACGATCTCGAGGTGATGGTCAACCGTGCGCGCGAGGTGTTCAACTCGCCGGTGACACGTGCTGCGCTGCCCGGATTGGTGACCGACATGGCGGCCGATCCCGAACTCCATCGTCGTGTGATCGAGGGGTTCGCGAGTGTGTTCGCAGCGTTTCGGGATCGGTTGGTGGCCGCGGTCGACACGGGCGAGGTACGTGCAGGCACAGATCCCGACCGCGTCGTCGAGATGATGGGCGGCGCAGCGATGTTGCGTGCGTTGCTGTTACCGGATGTCGAGCTGGACAACGATTGGGGCGCAGGGCTTCTCGCCGTCCTCGAATACGGGGTTCTCGTGGACTGATCGGCCGACGGGTCGTCGACGCATGCTCACTTCTTCGTGAGATCCGGTGCGGGGTCGTCGTCTTCGCTGCGCTTGGCGAGGATCTCGGTCACCTTGTACATGCCGAGTACGACGATGACGAAGGCGATCACGCCGACGATCTGCGAGCCGTTGGCCCAGCCGTCGCCGACGATCGCAAGCACGTTGTCGTCGCCTGTTGCCGCGACGATGCCCGCATAGACCACGCTCCACAATGCCTCGCCGACAATGAGTCCCGTCGCGACGAGCACGCCGATCCGCTTCTTCTGCGCGACGTCGCCGCCGACGCGCTCGCACCACTTGTTGTAAAAGTGACCGAGAATCGCGCCGACCGTGATCATCAGTGTCACGGACATCGGCAGGTACATCCCCATGCCAACAGCGAGCGGCGGGAGAGCGACCTTCTTGTTGATGCGGTGGCCGACCTCGTCGATGACGATCACGACCGCTCCGATGGCGACTCCCAGGCCAAGCATGGGCCAGTTGAGATCGTTGCCGAAGACGCCCTTCGCAAGCTCGGAGATCAGACTCGCCTGGGGCGCGGGCAGGGCGTCGGCTCCGGCGCCCGGTGCGCCGTCGAATCCGAAGGCGGTGTTCATCACTCCGAGGATCGGAGGGATGACCAGCGAACCGAAGCACACGCCGATGATCAACGCCACCTGCTGTTTCCACGGTGTCGCGCCAACCAGCTGGCCGGTCTTGAGGTCTTGCAGATTGTCGTTGGAGATGGTCGCGACGCCGAACACGATTGCCGTTGCGAAGAGTGTGAACGCGACGAGGGTCGACGACTGCGCGGGATCGGCAGCGCCGTAGACGAACTTGATGAGCAGTGCGGCGATGATCACGGCGAGGATGCCGACACCCGAGATCGGGGAGTTCGACGATCCGATGAGGCCCGCCATGTAGCCGCATACCGCGGCGATCACCATGCCGATGATGAAGATGAAAAGAACTGTGGCGGCGATGATTCCGCCCGCAGTTCCGGAGAGTGCCGTGCCGTGTACGAAGTCCCAGAGGAGGAGTCCGATCGGGAGCAGCATGAAGACGATGGTTCCGCCGACGATGGGGAAGGGGATGTCGCGCTCGGTGATGTCGACGGTGACGCCTTCGCGGCGTGCACGAGCCGACGCCAGAGCGTCGACGATGCCCTTGACGATGGGGGCGATGAGCTTGAGCAGGGTCCAGATCGCTGCGATCGCGATGGCACCCGCACCGACGAATCGAACGTCGTCCTTGAACACTGTGCTGACGACGTCTGCGACGTCGGAGTTGGCGGCGAACTGCCCGGCGGATTTGATCGGGAGGATGACGCCGTACGAGATGATGACACCGAGGAACATGGCAAGGCCGACGGTGAGTCCGACGAGATGTCCGATACCGATGAGTGAGAGTTGAAGTCCCGCACCGACCATCGTGCCGCCCGAGCCCACGCGGAATGCCGTCGAGACGTCGGTGCTGATCAGTTTGAGGTTGCCGAGTAGAGCGAAGATCGCCGACGTGATGCCACTGATCGTGATGGCGCGCAGTCCGATTCGGTTGCGTCGACCTCCCTCAGCCGTATCGCCGACCTTGAGCACCTCGGCTGCGGCAACGCCTTCGGGGTAGGGCAGATCCGATCCGGTGACGAGCGCGCGGCGCAGCGGGATCGAGTACATCACGCCGAGAATGCCGCCGACGAGGCAGACCGCGACGGTGATCCAGTAGGGGAAGCCTGTCCAGTAGCCGACCATGACGAGGCCGGGGATCACGAAGATGATCGCCGAGAGCGTCCCCGCGGCCGACGCGATGGTCTGGACGATGTTGTTCTCGACGATCGAATGATGTGCAAAGTTGCGCAGGACAGCCATCGAGATGACTGCTGCGGGAATTGCCGTGGCGAATGTGAGCCCTACCTTCAGGCCGAGATACACGTTCGCCGCTGTGAAGACCAGTGTGATGACACCGCCGAGGACCACCCCGCGCAGCGTGAGTTCGCGAAGACTTGTCGGACGGTCGTGAGCTGTCACGGACATCTGAGTTCCCCTCACATCCCGGGCACTCGGTGCCCGTCGCCTGCCGAGACTGGGTTCGTCAACTCTAAGGCCGAAGGCAGGATGATGTGGGTTGTTGCATTGTTGCTGCCTTTTGTGTCTGGGGCTCGATCAGGCAGGTCGTGTGACATCACATCGCGATTTCACCCAGTGATCATCCCGCGATGGTATGGCTTATGAGGGGAGGAGCGAACCGTCGGGGACCAATCGATCCGAGAGGCAGTGCACATGTACTACAGCAGCGGCAACTACGAGGCATTCGCCCGGCCACGGAAACCCCGAGGTGTCGACGACAAGACCGCTTGGTTTGTCGGCGCAGGGCTGGCGTCTCTATCCGGTGCTGCGTTCCTCATCCGCGACGGGCAGATGAGTGGTGACAAGATCACGGTCTTCGAGCGCCTGAAACTTCCCGGTGGTGCGCTCGACGGCATCAAGGAGCCGGCGAAGGGTTTCGTGATCCGCGGTGGACGTGAGATGGAGAACCATTTCGAGTGCCTGTGGGATCTCTTCCATTCGATCCCCTCGATTGAGATCGAAGGCGCGAGCGTCCTCGACGAGTTCTACTGGCTCAACAAGGACGACCCGAACTATTCGTTGCAGCGTGCGACGATCAACCGTGGCGAAGATGCCCACACAGACAAGAAGTTCACCCTGAGTGACAAGGCGCAGAAGGACATCGCCCGCGTATTCCTCGCGACGCGCGAAGAGATGGAGAACAAGCGCATCGACGAGGTATTCAGTGATGAATTCTTCGAGAGCAACTTCTGGCTGTATTGGACAACCATGTTTGCGTTCGAGCGGTGGCATTCGGCGCTGGAGATGAAGCTCTACATCCATCGGTTCATTCACCACATCGGCGGTTTGCCCGATTTCAGCGCGCTCAAATTCACCAAGTACAACCAGTACGAATCGCTGGTCCTCCCGCTGTACACCTGGCTGCTTGATCAGGGCGTCACATTCCACTTCGACACCGAGGTCACCGATGTCGACTTCGCCATCAGTGGGGACCGCAAGCAGGCCACCAAGATCCACTGGACGGCCGGACCGCACAGCACCATTGACGACGGTTCGGGCACGGACGGCGTCACCGAACTCGGCAGCGACGACCTGGTGTTCATGACCATCGGTTCGCTGACCGAGAATTCCGACAACGGCGACCACCACACCCCAGCCCAGTTGAACACTGGTCCGGCGCCCGCGTGGGACCTGTGGCGGCGGATCGCGGTCAAGGACCCGTCGTTCGGTCACCCCGACGTCTTCGGCGGCAACATCGAGAAGACCAAGTGGGAATCGTGCACGGTCACAACGCTCGACAAGCGCATCCCGACGTACATCCAGAAGATCACCAAGCGCGATCCGTTCTCGGGACGAGTTGTCACCGGCGGCATCGTCACGGCCAAGGATTCCAACTGGCAGATGAGTTGGACGGTCAACCGTCAGCCGCACTTCAAACAGCAGCCAAAGGACCAGATCGTGGTCTGGGTGTACTCGCTGCTCGTCGACACTCCCGGAAACTACGTGAAGAAGGGCATGTCGGAGTGCACGGGTGAGGAGATCACGCAGGAGTGGCTCTACCACCTCGGTGTACCCGAGGAACAGATCCCCGAGATGGCAGCTTCGGGCGCCAAGGCAGTCCCGGTGATGATGCCGTACGTGACGTCCTTCTTTATGCCGCGCCAAGCGGGTGACCGACCCGATGTGGTGCCGGAGGGATCGGTGAACTTCGCCTTCATCGGTCAGTTCGCGGAGTCGAGTCGGGACTGCATCTTCACCACCGAGTACTCGGTGCGCACTCCGATGGAAGCTGTCTACACGCTCCTGGACATCGAACGTGCTGTGCCCGAGGTGTTCAACTCGACCTACGATGTGCGCAGTATTGTCGCGGCGACCAGCCGGTTGCGCGACGGTGAGATCGTCGACCTTCCCGGACCAAGCAGGATTCGCGAGGCGATTCTCGGCAAGCTCGAAGGTAACGAGGTCGGCCAACTACTCGCGGAGTACGAACTGATCCCGTCTGTCGGTTCGAAGCGAATTGTCCGCAATGACGCCATCGACCTCAATGGTTCGATCGGTGATCACGCGCCCGCGCAAGCGCCAACCGGCACGAACCCGGGGAGCAAAGAACTAGACTGATCGCGTCGTCGAGAGCAAGATCGCGACGGCGACCTACCGGGCCGGATCGGGTCAGGAGTGCGCGACCGCACTCCGTCCGAATTCGGCGACCAGCGCGGCGTCGAATACCGGTAGGTCGTCGGGCTTGCGGCTGGTGATCAGCGTGTTCGGGCCGTCGCGGTCGACGACCAACTCCTCGTCGACCCAAGTGGCGCCCGCATTGCGAAGGTCGGTCTGCAGGCTCGGCCACGAGGTGAGCGTGCGTCCCCGCACGACGTCGGCTTCGACGAGCGTCCACGGTGCGTGGCAGATTGCCGCGACGGGTTTGCCCGCGGCGAAGAAGCCCTTGGCGAAGGCCACCGCCGACGCGTCGGTGCGGAGGAAATCCGGATTCGCGACGCCGCCGGGTAGGACCAGCGCGTCGAAGTCGGCGGCGGTGACCGAATCGGTTGTCGCGTCGACGCTGAACTTGTCGGCCGCGTCGAGGTGGTTGAATGCCTGCACCTCGCCGTCGCTGGTGGATACGAGTTTCGGTGTGCCGCCCGTTTCTTCGACGGCGCGCCACGGTTCGGTCAGCTCGACCTGCTCGATGCCCTCCGGTGCGACCAGAAAGGCGACGGTGATTCCATTGAGTTCGTCTGCCATGTGACACGATTCCTCTCGTTTGTCATCCCCTACTTCGACCGTACGCGTCGACATCGCGACGCCGGTCCGTACGCGGATGCGCAGGGCAGACGTACGGTGAAGGCATGGCACTGACGTCAGACGTTGCAGTGATCGGCGCTGGGATCATCGGACTCTCGACCGCATATCAACTCGCCCAACAGGGATCGACCGTCACGGTGTACGAGACCGGAACGCCGGGATTCGGCCAGTCGGCCGGGCAGTCGCGAATCTTCCGGCACGCGCACGACGACCCGCGCCTCGTCGAACTCGCTGTGCGCGCTCGAGCGCACTGG
This sequence comes from Gordonia sp. 852002-50816_SCH5313054-c, assembly GCF_001665925.1. Classification (NCBI taxonomy): domain Bacteria; kingdom Bacillati; phylum Actinomycetota; class Actinomycetes; order Mycobacteriales; family Gordoniaceae; genus Gordonia; species Gordonia sp. 852002-50816_SCH5313054-c. The sequence continues at coordinate 1,933 of NZ_LZTE01000056.1, read as the reverse complement.
CGCCGATGGGAAGACGAACTCGGCGCGCCCTTGGTGTCCGGTGACGGCGGTCTAGCTCTCGGTGACAACGCGCTGCGGAGATTGCCTGCAATGCAACAGTATTCGGAGATCGGTGCGCGTGAGATCGGGTCGGACGAGTTGCATTCGCTACTGCCGCAGTTGGCTCACTACGACGGCCCGGCGGTGTTCGATCCCTCCGCGGGCTCCATCCACACACGCACGGTCATCGAACTGCTCAGTCAGAGTTTGGGCGATCATGTTGTGCGCGAACAGGTTATCTCGCTCAGGAGTGTCGGCGACGGCGTGCAGGTTCGCTGCCCCACGTTGGTGGGTGAACACGCCGCGGCCATCGTGTGTGCGGGACGCGGAACCGCGGCGCTGGCGCGCGGCGTCGGGATCGAGATCCCGGTGCAACTCGGTGCGCACGTGCGGGTGTCATTCGCGATCCGTGATGGTGCCGACGGTCGGCTTCCGACGTTGCAGGATGGCAGTGGCGCTTTCGGTTTCAGCGGAGTTTATGCCGCCGCCTACCCGGACCGGTCGGCGTACGGCCTCGGTCTCGCCGATTCGGTCGATGCCGACGTCGACGGAGCGATCGTCGACGGCGACGCCCTCGCGCGACATGCCCACGACGCCCGCGCCTATGTGTCGCGCGCACTCCCAGGATTCGATTCGACGCCGACCGGCATCGTGCACTGTTGGGTCACCACGCTGCCGTGGGGTGACGACGGCGTCGGGATTTGGCAGAACGGACCGGTCTTCGCCCTCGCCGGGCACAACCTGTTCAAGCACGCACCGACGATCGGCGAGACGCTTGCGCTGGCCGTCGACGTGGGCTCGGTCCCCACTCCGTTCACCCCTGCCGACAAGCTGGGTGCGGCGCAGGGCTGACCGCGAAACGTCGTGGTGACGTCGCGATATTCGAGTGGCTCACTCCCGCGGGTGGATGTCCGTGTCGGTGAGTGCAAGTTGTGATGCCGCAATGGCGCCGGGCACGTAGCTGTATCCCTCGGGTGAGGTCACGAACGCTTCGGGATCGATGTTCGAGACTCGCCACACGTCGACTGGTCCGCCGGTGTTGTTCATCTTGACGAAGTAGTCGCGCTGCCACGTTCCGCGCGCAATGAAGCAGCCGTCTTGCTCGGGTCGGCGACTCCCGGCGATGCCTCGCGCAGCACCCATCAGCCGGACGTCGAGGCCGTGGGCCGCGATCGAGTCTCTGTTCAGGACGGACGACACATGAAAGCAGTCGGGCTCACCCGATGACGGGTACTCACTCGACGGCGCGTATTCACTCAACGTGCACCTCCATTGCGGGCGTGACGTTAGCACGCCGCGACCGCTCACAAAACTGCATTGTGATCAGTAGGGAGGCGGGTTCTCTTCGTTCCACTTCTCTTCGGCGCGTGCGACTTTCGCGCGTCGTTGGGCGTGGATGGTGTCGATGGTTCGGCGCGCGGGGTGATCTGGTGGTTTGGTGGGGATGAGTTTGGGGAACAGATCGAGTCCGCCGAAGGCGTTGCCGACAAAGGTGTGTCCGGTGGGGGACACGAAAATTGCTGTCTGTAGGTCGAGTTGGTAGTCACGCCATCGACCGAACGTTTTGGTGCGGTGATGAAACCGGCACAGTGGTTTGAGGTTGGCGCGAACTGTCAACCCACCGCTGGACGGGTTGTGGTGGTCAAACGGGGTGCTGTGGTCGACGTCGGCGTGCCACACCGGGTTGGTGCACCCGGGAAAGGTGCAGCACAGCTCACCCGAGCGGACCAGGGCGAGAAGTTTCTTGCTGGGCACGTAGCGCAGTGCCGCACGGGCGGCCGCGGCGTGGTCGGGGTGGCGCGGATCAGAGGTGCAGGCGCCGGCATCGAGGTAGTCGAATGCTGCATCTGCGGCCAACTCGCGGACGGTGTCGGCGTCGATGACTCCGACCCCA
>NZ_LZTE01000055.1:0-110516 GCF_001665925.1 Gordonia sp. 852002-50816_SCH5313054-c | reverse complement strand
TCCACTGCACCCGCGCCCAGCGGGCCAACAACCAGCAATTCCACTGCTGAGCAGTGCCCGGCTAACTTCGAAGAGCCGTCATACGTTCGATGCCTGCGACCAGTGCCATACTCAGCGCCAGGACGCCACTGATCACTCCAACCGCGATCGACGTCGTATTCCACCCAACCACCGCCGCCAGGACAATGGTGATCACAACCGGAACCCCTGCGACGACGCCCATCATCAAGTGACGGTTCCGGCTCAGCCAACCTCCCATAGCGGGCTATTCTCCTGCATCGCATCGGGTCAATGGTGGACATTTGTTGTCGGCCGATTCACGCGGTTTGGGCCGGTCTGTACTCTCCGAGTCCACGGACCCGACGAACAAACCTGACCGTAATATGCTCCAGTCATTGTGGTTCATCGTTGGGTGACTCCAGCGTTGGTGTTATCTCTAACATTGCTGAGTAGTCGTCGCCGTGTGACGGATTAGATTGTCCGATAGACGTGGGCGTCCCTCCGCAAGGTTTCACTTTCACGCGAGCGCCTCTAAGAGGTCAGCGTTGTCGCGCAGCTTTGCGATCGGTCCTCCCCAGTTCTTGGTCCGGAAGGCCCGCTGGCCAGCCACCTCGCTGACGGACACCCCGAGAGTGTCCGCAAGTGAACGTATTCCAGTGACAGACAGTAATACACAAGAGGGTGACGCCGTCGCGCTTGGCCGCCGATCGCGCTACGACGGCTGGTCGAGCCAGACAAGCCCACAGAGGCGGCTCGTGAAGTGGCTGCCAGTCCAGACTTTCTGACTGATGTGGCGTTGCAGTCCGGAAGAGTCGGCCTCCAGTCCAGAAACTGACCGCGCGCGGCACCTGCCCCGTGAGAGCCGAGACATCGACCTTCCCATAGTTGCGCGAACTGCGCTCAACTTTTTTCTCCGAATCGGGAACAACCCGGATCTGTGCACAGTTGGACCTATCGAGAAACCTGAGTCGGTCAGACTCAAGTAGACTTGACGCGGTGAGGCTCAACCAGTAGGACTTGAGTCGGACGCGCTGAAGTCTCTGGTCCCCGACCAGACGCAGGTTTGCATCGACCAACCCCCTCGGTCGTGCCGTCAGCTCGACCAGGGGACCGAGAACTTGGGTGCACACCCACAAACTAGGAGGAAATAACAGATGTCTCGTGCTGTTGGAATCGACCTCGGCACCACCAACTCCGTGGTGTCCGTGCTCGAGGGCGGCGAACCGACTGTCATCGCCAACGCCGAAGGCTCGCGGACCACTCCGTCCGTCGTCGCATTCGCGCGTAACGGTGAGGTACTCGTCGGGCAGCCCGCCAAGAACCAGGCCGTCACCAACGTCGACCGCACCATCCGGTCCGTCAAGCGCCACATGGGCGAGGGCGACTGGAACGTCGAGATCGACGACAAGAAGTACACCCCGCAGGAGATCAGCGCGCGCACGCTCATGAAGCTCAAGCGCGACGCCGAGTCCTACCTGGGTGAAGACGTCAGCGACGCGGTCATCACCGTGCCCGCATACTTCAACGACTCGCAGCGTCAGGCCACCAAAGAGGCCGGCCAGATCGCGGGCCTCAACGTCCTGCGTATCGTCAACGAGCCCACCGCTGCCGCACTGGCATACGGACTCGACAAGGGCGAGAAGGAACAGACCATCCTGGTCTTCGACCTCGGTGGCGGTACCTTCGACGTCTCGCTGCTCGAGATCGGCGACGGCGTCGTCGAGGTCCGTGCGACCTCCGGCGACAACAACCTCGGTGGTGACGACTGGGATCAGCGCATCGTCGACTGGCTCGTGGAGAAGTTCAAGAGCAGCTCCGGCATCGACCTGACCAAGGACAAGATGGCCATGCAGCGTCTGCGTGAGGCTGCCGAGAAGGCCAAGATCGAACTGTCTGCCTCGCAGAGCACCTCGATCAACCTGCCCTACATCACCGTCGACGCCGACAAGAACCCGCTCTTCCTCGACGAGCAGTTGAGCCGCAGCGAGTTCCAGAAGATCACCTCTGATCTGCTCGAGCGCACCCGCGCTCCGTTCCAGGCCGTCATCAAGGACGCAGGCATCTCCGTCGGCGACATCGATCACGTTGTGCTCGTTGGTGGTTCGACTCGTATGCCCGCCGTCACCGATCTGGTGAAGGAACTCACCGGAGGCCAGGAGCCCAACAAGGGCGTCAACCCCGACGAGGTCGTCGCGGTCGGTGCTGCTCTGCAGGCCGGCGTGCTCCGCGGTGAGGTGAAAGACGTTCTGCTGCTTGATGTCACCCCGCTGTCGCTCGGCATCGAGACCAAGGGCGGCGTGATGCACAAGCTGATCGAGCGCAACACCACGATCCCGACCAAGCGGTCGGAGACCTACACCACGGCCGAAGACAACCAGCCGTCGGTGCAGATCCAGGTCTATCAGGGTGAGCGCGAGATCGCCTCGCACAACAAGCTGCTCGGCTCGTTCGAGCTCGGCGGTATTGCTCCTGCGCCGCAGGGTGTTCCGCAGATCGAGGTGACCTTCGACATCGACGCCAACGGCATCGTGCACGTCACCGCGAAGGACAAGGGCACCGGCAAGGAGAACTCCATCCGCATCCAGGAGGGCTCGGGCCTGAGCAAGGACGAGATCGACCGGATGATCAAGGACGCAGAGGCCCACGCAGAAGAGGACCGCAAGCGTCGCGAGGAGGCCGAGACCCGCAACCAGGCCGAGTCGCTGGTCAACCAGACCGAGAAGTTCCTCAAGGACAACGAGGACAAGGTTCCCGGCGAGGTCAAGGACAAGGTCAACGCCGCGATCTCCGAGGCCAACGATGCCCTGAAGGGCACCGATATCTCGGCGATCAAGAGCGCGATCGAGAAGCTGTCCGCGGAGTCCCAGGAGATGGGCCAGGCGATCTATGCAGCATCTGCTGCTGAGTCGCAGAACGGCGCATCCGCCGAGGGTGCCACCGCAGACGCCGACAGCGACGTCGTCGACGCAGAGGTTGTCGACGAGCCGAACTCCGGGGACACCAAGTGACCTCACCGGAGCCCGAGCTCGACACGACTGCGGCAGACACCGCAGCAGTCGACGTGGAGTCGACGGTCGAACCGACCGCCGACCCCGCGTCGGGTTCGGAAGAGGCGACCGGCGGAAACTCGGCCGAGGTGGCCGAACTGACCGCCGCCCTGCAGCGTGAACGCGCACAGTTCGCCAACTACAAGCGGCGAACCGAAGAAGAGAAGCAGGGACGCGTCGCCTACGGCAAGCAGATCCTGATCGACAAGCTGCTACCGGTTCTCGACGACCTCGACCGTGCCCGCGAGCACGGCGATCTCGAGAGCGGACCGCTCAAGGGTGTGGCCGACAAGCTGATCGCCACACTCGACGCAGAGGGATTGGCGAAGTTCGGTGCGCCGGGCGATCCGTTTGATCCGGAACTGCACGAGGCCGTCCAAAATGACGGCAGCGGAACGGAACCCGTCATCGGCGCGGTCTACCGCGGCGGTTATCGGCTCGGCGACAAGGTGATCCGCACGGCGATGGTCACCGTGACCGACCCGGACCCGCAGACCGATCCCTCGGCACAGCCGAGTACGACCGGTCACAGTGGTGCACAATAATCACCTGCATATGCTCCGACGGCGCGTCGCGTGAGATGACGCGGCGCGCCGTCGGCGCAACAGGACGCCACAACCCACGACTTTTTCACAACTCAAGACCAGACAACTTCACACAACTACGAAGGAGGTGACGTCTGGTGGCTCCACAACGAGAATGGCTCGAACACGACTTCTACAAGGACCTGGGCGTTGCTTCTGACGCTTCGGCTGAAGAGATCAAGAAGGCTTACCGCAAGCTCGCTCGCGAGCTGCATCCCGATGCCAATCCGGGAGACAAGGAAGCCGAAGAACGATTCAAGCGGGTGTCTGAAGCCCACAGCGTGCTCTCCGACGCCGACAAGCGTAAGGAGTACGACGAGACCCGTGCCATGTTCGCCGGCGGTCAATTCCGCGGCGGCGGAAACGGTTTCCCGGGAGGGTTCCCCGGCGGCGGCGGGACTCGTTATTCGACGAGCAACGGTGCCGATTTCAACATCGGCGACCTCGGCGACCTGTTCGGTGGCGGAGGTGAATCGAGCGGCGGCTTCGGCGACTTGTTCGGCGATCTGTTCAACCGCGGAGGTTCGTCGCGCTCATCGACGGCAACGCGGCCGCGTCGCGGCAACGATCTCGAGACCGAGACGACGCTGTCGTTCAAGGATGCTGCGGTCGGTACGACCGTACCGCTCCGCGTAACAAGCCCGGCCCCCTGTACGACATGCCACGGAAGTGGCGCCAAGCCGGGTACTAGTCCGCGAGTCTGCCCGACCTGCAACGGATCCGGGCTGGTGAGCCGCAATCAGGGCGCGTTCGGTTTCAGTGAGCCGTGCCAGGATTGCCAGGGCACGGGATCGCGGATCGACGATCCGTGTAGCGACTGCGACGGCTCCGGCGTGAAGGTCAGGGCGCGCACCATCAACGTGCGTATCCCGGCAGGCGTCGAAGACGGACAACGAATTCGGTTGGCAGGCCAGGGCGAAGCGGGCCGACGCGGTGCACCGTCGGGCGACCTTTATGTGGTCGTCCACGTGACCGCCGACAAGATCTTCACCCGCAGCGGCAACGACCTCAAGGTTCAGCTGCCGGTCAGCTTCTCCGAATTGGTGCTCGGTGCAACGGTTTCCGTGCCGACGCTCGAGGGGTCGGTGGGAGTCAAGATCCCGCCGAACACCACAGACGGACGCACTTTGCGTGTCCGTGGACGTGGTGTGCCGAAGCGTTCCGGAGGCGCGGGCGACCTGTTGGTCACCGTGAAGGTCGAGGTGCCGGGCACACTCGACGACTCCGCGACCGAGGCACTCAAGAAGTACGCCGAGGCAGAGAAGGCGAGCGGATTCGACCCCCGTGCAGGATGGGGGCGATGAGCCATGGCGAGTCGAGACTTCGAGGATTCGAGCGCGACGTTCATGATCTCGGTCGCCGCCGAACTGGCAGGGATGCATGCGCAGACACTGCGCACGTATGACCGGCTCGGACTCGTCACGCCGCAACGCACGACGGGAGGCGGACGCCGCTACTCGCCGCGCGACGTCGAACTCCTGAGAGAGATCCAACGTCTCTCGCAGGAGGAAGGCGTCAACCTCGCGGGCATCAAGCGCATCATCGACCTCACCAATCAGGTCGACGCGCTCCAACAGCGAGTCGGTGAACTGCAGAGCCAAGTCGAGCAGTCCGGTCGCCGCGGTGGCGAGTTGGTGCCGGTCCCACGCACGAGCGCGTTGGTCGTCTGGCAACCACGACGCACCAAGCGCAAAGACTGATCAGACGCTGTTTTCTACCCATGCTCCCCGACGGCCGGTTGGCCGCCGGGGAGCACACGTTAGGCTGACTTCTCACAGCAACGTGGGGAGTCAACGGTGACACAGCCGACCGGGACGCAGGCATCAGGCGCAGGGCCGACAGGGCCGGTGTCCCTGGGCGTGTCTGTTGTCGGCGACGAGATCGCGTCGGTCGTCATTCGCTCCGGCGCCGGCGGTGCAGACGAGATCGCGGCCAGCAATCTCGTCGATCTGCCCGATTACCTCCCCGAATCGGCGGCCGCGGCCATCACGGAACTGGTCGAGTCGGTCCCGTTCGAGGTCGATCACCTCATCGTTTCCTGCTCGCGTCCGAGCACCCGCAACTATCTCGCGCAGGCCTTCACGCCCGGACCGTCGACGCCGCCCTGGTACCGGATCACCAGCGTCGACGACATCGCGGGCGCCATGCTCGCCGTCGCGCGCTCGTCTCCGGGCGGGGCAGGCGTGACGGCTGTGGTGAACCTTGCACGCACAGGCGAGCCCGCCGACGGCGTGTGCGTGGCGCTCGTCGACAACACCACCGGCCAGCTGCTCGACACCCGCGACAACTCGACGCTCGAGGGGATTCCGGTCACCGATGCACAGGGCGCCGACGATGTCGCCCGACTGATCCTCGACGCCGATGGCGGCTCCCGGTTGAGCTCCGTCGTCTGCACCGGGTCGGGCGCGGAATTGCCCGGCGTTGCGCCTGCGCTCGAATATGCGGTCACACGCCCGGTGTCGATTGCCGAGATGCCTGCTCTCGCTCTTGCCGCGGGCGCTGCCGCCACCCCGGCGAAGACGACGGTGTTGCCGGCAGGCGACTCGGAACAGGTCGCGTATGCCGCCGCAGCACCCACGCGCGCTCCTCGCGATGCGACAGGGCTGCGCTGGTGGGCGCTGGGCGCGGCGATCGGGGTCGCCGTGCTACTCGGCGCAATCGGGCTGACCGCACTGCACGCCAGCAACGACAACGAGAGCGCCACACCGAACACCACGCCGTCCACGGTGACGGTCACCGACACCCCGCAACAGGCAACCGTCACGCGCGAGGGCGACGCCGTCACCGAAACGCAGACCGAGACCAGGAGCGAGGTCCGCACGACGACGGTCCGACCGCCGACGGTCACCAGGACGGTGGAAGCCCCGGCGGGTACCGAGACAGAGACCGCGACGGTCACCGAGACCTCCACGGTCACTGTCACCGTGCCCGGGCAGTCCGAAGGCGGCGGCGAGCAAGGGCAGGGGACAGGCGAGAACTGAGGTCGCTGTGGCGCCGTCAGAACACGGGATCGGATTGGATTCTGCTCGCCCGCACGCCGGCGATGATGAGTCGACGACGCGTGGCCGTCACCATCTGCGGAGAGCCGACGACGAGCGCCTGATGGCCGCTCCAATCTGTCTCTGCCGCAACAACATCTGGCAGCACACCGATCCGGTGATCGACGCCGAGTTCCTCGGGTGATGCGATCGAGTTCAACCACCACGGGTCGTCGGTCTCCTGCGACACCGCAGTAACGCGCAGCCAGGGATTGGTCGACGCGATGCGCGCCAGCACCGCCAGATCGTAGAGTTCGCCGGGGTAGCGCATGCCGTAGAAGATGTGCGTCGACGGCGAGTCGGCCCGCTTCGACATCTCGATCAGCAGCGCGCGCAGCGGAGCGAGTCCGGTACCGCCCGCGACCATGAGGACGTCGTGGTCCCGTTCGATGTGCAGTGTTCCGTGGTGCTGCGCCAGCTTCCAGACATCGCCGACGCGCGTCGTCGACACGATCGCAGAACTCACGACGCCACCGGGAACGGCGCGGACGTGGAATTCGATCTCGCCATCGTCATTGGGTGGAATCGCAGGCGAGAGATGCCGCCACTCGTGCGGCCATTGCGGAATTGCCACCTCGAGGTACTGCCCGACCGAAAAGCGCAGCGGATCGGCGCTGACGAGCCGCACGACGGCGAGGTCGCGGGTGATCCGATACTTCTCGACCACCTGCGCGGTCCAGGTCGGCGGCCCGGACGCCATCTCGGCCGCACCTCGCATCACGCCGGTGGTCAACATCATCGCCTGGGTGACTGTCTCCTCGGTGTCGCCGTCCCAGTAGCCGTCGAGCAGCGCGCGGAACTCACCGATGAGCGCGGTGCACATCAGGGGGTAGTGCGCAGGCAGCACGCCGAACTTGCGGTGATCGCGCCCGAGCTGTGCGAGCAGTTCGACGAGGTCGGTGTGGCCGTCGTCGGCCGGAATCACTTCGAGGGCGTGGTCGATCACTCCGAAGAACGCCTCACGCAGATGCGACATCTGCGCGGGAAAAAGGTCGCGAAGGTCGGGATCGAGAGCAAAAAGGCGCGTGAAGACGCCGCGCGTGAACGCGTCGGGGTCGCGTCCGATGACCTGACGCACGTGGTGCAGCGCGTGGCGCGAGTGCCCGCCCATGCTCACCTCCGATCGTGTGGCCTCGTCGACAACCTCCTTATTCTGCCCCCTCGTCGGCGCGGGGTGCCCGAGGCGGCGAAAGGTGTGTCAGTGGAAAGAATCCGCACCTTCCAGACAGCCAATTGATCCAAAAATATGCAGGATGTGGGATCCTGTACTTGTGGTCTCCCTGGAAAACGTGCTTCCGGGAATCGTCGACGCGCATATGTTGCAATGGAATCCGCGTCAGACTCCTTGGCGGGCAAAGGGCCTCGCGCGGGTACGACGACTCACGCCGTGGCTCGGCGAACGCGCATTCACCCTGCTGGTCTCGCAGGCCGACAGAGAATACGTTCTGACGCCGTCGGTCATCGCGCGCCCCTACGAGACCGAACACTATGTCAAAGACATCGCGGGAGTGCCCACGGTCGCAGGCGCCGCGATCGACACCGTCATCGTCGCCGATTCCCACTGGCGGGCATACGCGGGCGACATCGACATGATTTCCGACGTCGAGGCCGAGGAACTATCGGAAACCCGCTACACAATCGGGCTTCCCTTCGGTCGCGACGGTGCCCCGCGGCTGGGAGCGATCATCGTGCACGGCGATCCGAGTTCGCCCAACTTTGCGACGCAACTCGACGCACAACTCGACATCACGCCTCTCGTGCGCGCAGTCCGAGTGCTTGCAGCACGCCATCCCGATCCACGCGTCCGTGATTCGACGCCGGATGATGGTCTGCTGGCGTCGACGTCCGCACTACGCGGCTTCGGTGAGGCGGTGCGTCGGGGCCTGGTGTTGGAGGCGTTTGTCTATTCACATCAGCTCTACGACGTGATCAGTTTGGCGCGCGAGTATCCCGAGGCCACGGTCGTCGTCGACCACATCGGAGCGCCGGTGGGTGTTTTCGGACCGATGGGTGTGCGGACCGGCAACACTGCCGCGGCGCGTGCAGACATCATGCGCCTGTGGCATGAGCGGGTGGTGAGCCTTGCCGCGCAACCGAATATCGTGATGAAGCTGTCCGGATTGGCGATGCCGATTCTCGGTTACGGACACGACCCCCATGGCAACATCGGGAGCCGGAAGACCCTCGCCGAGATGATCGGTCCCCTCATCGGGCACATGGTGAGCCATTTCGGATCGGAACGACTTCTCTTCGGGTCCAACTTTCCCCTCGACCGGCCCAATGCGACCATGTCGATGGTCGTCGGCGCACTCCTCGACGTACTCAGTCCGTGGGGAGACGATCTCTTGCGAAAGGTCCTCCGCGACAACGCTCTACGTGTGTACAACGTCGACGACGCCCCCCACGGCCAGGCGTGAGGGGCGTCGTACGAAAAGAACTGCTATTTGTCCTCGGGGCCTTCCGGAACCGGAGGCTCGGGCATGACGGGGTATTCGCCGGTGTAGCCCTGGCGCTGCGCCGCGAGTGCCAGCACCTTCGACCGGCAGGCATACCAGCCCGCGACCAGCAGTGGCGCTCCGACGATGATCGCGATGAGATTCCAGATGTCGTCGTAACACATCAGGACGACCACCGCCGCGAGGAAGATCAGGGTGGCGTAGCTGGTGTACGGCGTGCCCGGGAGTCGGAATGAAGGCCGTGTGAGTATGCCCTTCTTCTCCCACCGGTACAGCTGGATCTGACAGGCGACGATCATCGCCCACGTGGAGATGATTCCGAGTGCGGAGAGGTCGAGCGCGATGTTGAAGGCGTCTTCGGGAACGAACAGGTTGAGGATGACACCGAGGAAGGTCAGCGCTCCTGTCAGCGCGATGCCACCGAACGGAACGCCGTTCCTGTTCATCTTGCCGGTGAATGACGGTGCAGTTCCGTTGAGCGCCATGGAGCGCAGGGTGCGGCCCGTCGAGTACAGGCCTGCGTTGAGACTCGACATCGCCGCAGTGAGCACGACGAGGTTCATGATCCCGCCCGCCGCCGGTACGCCGATCTTCGAGAAGAAGGTGACGAACGGACTCTCGTCGGCCTTGTAGGTGGTGTAGGGAAGTAGCAGGGCGAGAACGATCAGGGACCCCACGTAGAACACGGCGATACGCAGGATCACCGAGTTGATCGCTCGCGGCATCACTTTCGCCGGCTCGGCGGTCTCACCCGCAGCGGTGCCGACCAATTCGACTGCGGCATAGGCAAAGATGACGCCCGACGTCACGATCACCAACGAGAACAATCCCGTGGGGAACATTCCGCCGTTGTCGGAGATGACGCTGAACCCGGTCGAGGCGCCCTCGATGTCGAAACGTCCTGCGAGGAAGACGATTCCGACGACGAGGAACGTCACGAGTGCGGTGACCTTGATGATCGACGCCCAGAATTCCATCTCACCGAAGAGTTTGACCGAGATGATGTTCATGGTCAGCACGATGCAGAGGGCGATGAGCGCGATCAGCCATTGCGGGATCGCCCCGAACATTCCCCAGTAGTGCACGTAGAGTGCCACGGCCGTGACGTCGACGATCGCGGTGGCGGCCCAGTTGAAGAAGTAGAGCCAGCCGGTGACGAATGCTGTTTTCTCACCGAAGAATTCGCGCGCGTAGGAGACGAACGATCCCGATGAGGGTCGGTGGAGGACGAGTTCGCCGAGTGCGCGGAGGATGAAGAAGACGAAGACGCCGCACACGGCGTAGGTGATGAACAGGCCGGGGCCTGCGTCGTGGAGGCGGGAGCCCGCACCCATGAACAGGCCGGTTCCGATCGCGCCACCGATGGCGATCATCTGGATCTGCCGCGGTTTGAGTGCCTTCTGATAGCCCTCGTCCTCGTGGGCGAGTGCTGAATTGTCGTACTGCGTCGTTGGTTCGGCTGTCATGGCTCCCCGTGCGCTTGTGGACGATAGACCGTGTGGACAACGTGGACGGCCCCTGACGCTATCGGCTCTTCGCTACGTCGAGATGACGCAGAATGTTAACGATCTCGACACCCAATGGCCGTCGATTTGACGGCGCGCCGGCCCAATTGTGTTGAGACGCGGGCCGAATGCCGATTCGATGTCCGATTTAACAATCGAAGAACTGTGTCGTGTGTCACAGATCGAAAGCGGGTCGGGCGTCTCAGAATGTCGCTCGGGCGCCGCTCTCAGGGGCGACGCCACGGCCGGCGCCCCGCGGCGGGCTGAGGGACCGGGACGTCGCGGAGGTTGCGGGCGACGATGTCGGCAAACTCGCTGCACGTCGAGTAGCGATCGGCCGGCTTCTTGGCGAGGGCCTTGGCGAATACCGAATTGAGCGCCGATGGAAGCCATGGTCGACGTCGGGTCAGCAACGGCGGGTCGTCGCGCAGATGTGCGTTGGTGATGCCGAACGCCGTCGCACGTGGGTAAGGCGGAGCGCCGGTGAGGAGTTCGGTGAGCGTGCAGGCGAAGGCGTATTCGTCGGTTGCCGGTGAGAGTTGCTTGGCCTGAAGGAGTTCCGGAGACGCGTAGGCGATCGATCCCTGGACTCGGCCGTTGCGCGCGAGTGGCCGATTGTCGTCGACGAGCTGCGCGATGCCGAAGTCGGAGAGCAACGCGTCGGTGTCGGGGCGCGATGAGGTCAGCAGGATGTTGGCGGGCTTGACGTCGCGATGCAAGACGTCGCGGGAGTGCGCGAAATCGATTGCCGCCGCGATCTGTTTGGCCACATGGACAATGGTCGGTACTGCCGGTTCGGTTGTCGGCGAGGGGATCAGGGCGACCGCGGCGGGGCCGTCGACGTATTGCATGGCGATCCACAGCGTCGGCGGAACACGGTCTGCGGGGACGCCGAGAGCCTGTGCTCGGCGGTTCGTCTGTGCGTCGGGTTGGATCTTCCCGCGCGTGTACATCTCGACGATGTTCGGGTGGTGGAGTCGGGATGCGATGGTGAACTCACGCTCGAAACGTTCGGCAGCGCGGGTATTGCCGGTTTCATCGGAATGCAGCACCTTGAGCGCCTCAGGGGTGCGCTCGTCGCCACGGTGAACGCGGTAAACATCAGCACTACTGCCGCTACCCACCAGCGCATCGATGGTGTAGCCGGCCACGTCGCTTCCCGGCTGGTACACCTCGTCAGGGTATCCGCGCGGTGACCATCGGGTGGAGCTGCGGTCCGATGGGCATCGTTTGCACCGAATGAGCGGTCCGTCCAACACGCTCATCGATGATGGTCACGAAGCCTAGGCTTGGGGATTATGAGCAGTGCGCCACTCGACGAACTGATCGCCTCGCTCGGCGATCAGATGGTCGTCACCGACCCCGACATCCTTGCCGGCTACCGCCACGATCGTGCCAACGATCCCGACGCCGGCACGCCGATGGCACTCATCCGCCCCGTGACGACGGCCGACGTCCAGGTCGTCGTGCGATGGTGTGCCGCCCACGGGATTCCGGTGATCACCCGCGGCGCCGGAACGAGCCTGTCCGGCGGGGCCACGGCGGTCGACGGTGCAGTGATGCTCTCGACCGAGAAGATGCGGAATCTGACGATCGATACCGCGACCCGCACGGCGGTGTCGCAGCCGGGCTTGTTGAACGCCGAGGTCAAAGCCGCCGCCGCGGCACACGGCCTCTGGTATCCGCCCGATCCGTCGTCGTTCGAGATCTGTTCCATCGGAGGAAATGTCGCCACCAACGCGGGTGGACTCTGCTGCGTGAAGTACGGCGTCACCACTGACTATGTGCTCGGACTCGAGGTAGTCCTCGCCGACGGCCGCGCGATCAGGATCGGCGGCAAACAGCTCAAGGATTCGGCGGGGCTGCCGCTGACGAAGCTGTTCGTCGGCAGTGAGGGTCTGCTGGGCATTGTCACCGAGGTGACGCTGCGGCTGCTGCCGCCGCAGGCGTCGGCGTGCACGGTGGTCGGAACGTTCGCGTCGGTGCACCACGCGAGTGAAGCGGTACTCGCGATCACCGCCAAGATCCGACCGGCCATGCTCGAATTCATGGACTCTGTGTCGATCAACGCCGTCGAGGACATGCTCAAGATGGGTCTCGATCGGGAGGCCGGAGCCCTGTTGGTCGCCCAATCCGACGCTCCGGGACCAGCGGGCATCGCTGAGGTGGAACTGATCGAGAAGGCGTTCTCCGGGTGCGGAGCGACCGAGGTGTTCGCGACATCCGACCCCGCCGAGGGTGAGGCGTTCACCGCTGCGCGCCGCGCGGCGATTCCGGCCGTCGAACGGCTCGGATCGTTGCTGCTCGAGGACGTCGGGGTCCCGCTGCCCGCCCTGCCGGAGCTGATTGACGGGGTCGAGGCCATTGCCGCGCAGAACAAGGTGATGATCTCGGTCATCGCGCACGCGGGCGACGGCAACACACATCCGTTGATCGTGTTCGATCCTGCGGACGCCGACGAGAGCGCGCGTGCGCAGACGGCCTTCGGCCAGGTCATGGATCTTGCGATCGGTCTCGGCGGGACGATCACCGGCGAGCACGGCGTCGGGCGATTGAAGAAGGGATGGCTGCCTGATCAGCTCGGACCTGATGTCATGGAACTCACAGCGAGGATCAAAGCTGCCC
Organism: Gordonia sp. 852002-50816_SCH5313054-c; assembly: GCF_001665925.1. NCBI lineage: Bacteria > Bacillati > Actinomycetota > Actinomycetes > Mycobacteriales > Gordoniaceae > Gordonia > Gordonia sp. 852002-50816_SCH5313054-c. The sequence continues at coordinate 97,261 of NZ_LZTE01000055.1, read as the reverse complement.
TGGATCCGGAGGGGCTACTCAACCCCGGTGTGCTTCTCTAGGGTGAAACAACACCGGTCCGCATGTCGCAACGCCCCCTCTGTGCTGCGACATGCGGACCGGGATCGAGCACAGCTATCGTCTTCAAGTTGAAGGCGCTGACTCCAAGTTTGTACCGCTGAGGACACTGTAATCACCTTTTGCACAACCATCCATCGAGAATATCCGGACAATTGTCAATCTCAGGTTGATAATGGGAGCTATGACGAGTTCATCTGATCGTGACCTGGACCTTCGCCGTCTCAGAATGTTCGTCGAAGTAATCGAAGCGCCGTCATTACGTGTTGCTGCCGAGCGTCTGTTCATCTCGCAGCAGGCGCTGTCGTCGGCGATCAGGGATCTCGAGCGGCAGCTCGGTGTGCAGTTGTTCTCGCGGTCGCGTCGATCGCTCACGCCGACTGCTGCTGGGACAGCGCTGTACGAGGGTTCGGTCCCACTGCTCGCAGGCGGCTCGCACCTTGCGTCGGAAGTGCGGATGGTCGACGCACAGAATCCCGATCCCTACGTGATCGGATACACCCAGGGCCTGGCGCCGTCGGAGGTCTTCCAGGTGATCGAGGGGGCCGTGCAGCAGGACTCGACGATGCCGATCACCGTCCGTCCGGTTGCCGCGGAGTTCATTCGCGAGGAGTTGCTCGCCGGGAGCATCGACCTCGCGCTCGCGCGCACGGTCGAGGCTCCGCCAGACCTCGCGGGCGCGATCGCGACAAGTCACGAACTGCGTCTTGCCGTCAATGCGCGCCACCCGCTCGCGCAGAACGAGACCTGCGCGATGAAGGATGTCGCGTCGTGTCAGATCGTGATCCCCGAGCTCGAACCCGACTACACCAACATGATCGTGTCGTACTGCCGTCGCGCCGGCTTCGAACCCGAGATCATCGTCTCCAACCTCCGTGGCACCCCGCCGCACACGTCGGTGATCGCACACCCGCAAGCGGTCGCGTTTGTCACCAACCAGCCCGGCTGGCTCTACGACGACCAGATCCGCGTGATCTCGTTCGAGAATCCACCGCTGACCCCCGTCATGGCGATGTGGCTGCCCAACACCGCACCGCGCATGCGTAACCGCATCCTCGACGCTGTGGGCGTCAGTGCCGTTGCAGAATCGCAGTGAGATCTGCACCGACGGGGAGCGTGCCGTACTCGGCTCCACGATCGTCGCCCAGTCGAGCCTCGATGAAAGCATCCGAGACGGGCGTCGGCGAAAACCGAACCAGCAGTGAGGCTTCGAGAGCCAGAGCCATGGATTCGACGACGCGCCGCGCTCGACGCTGAGCCGACGACGCGTCGAGCGTTGCCAACTCGGAGAGCTGCGCTCGGACGTTGTCGAGGTGAGTGTCGAGGATTGTGCTCGCGCCGCGAGCGAGGTTGACCTCTGCATCGAATGCGGCGATCGATTCGGGTTCGCGTGTCATCGCGCGCAGCACGTCGAGTGCGATGACGTTGCCCGAGCCCTCCCAGACGGCCATCACCGGCTGCTCGCGGTAGCGCATGGCCAAGGGGAAATCCTCGGTATATCCGTTTCCGCCAAGGCATTCCAGTGCCTCGTAGGCGTGGTGCGGACCGCGCTTGCAGATCCAGTACTTGGCGACGGCGGTGCCGAGACGGCGGAAGGCGCGCTCGGTGTCGTCGGCGTCCTCGTCGTGTGCCCGTGCGAGGCGCATCGCCGTGACGGTTGCGGCTTCGGACTCGATCGCCAGATCGGCGAGCACCGCAGCCATGGCCGGTTGGTCGGCGAGCGTTGCTCCGAATGCCGCGCGATGACGGGCGTGCCAGGTGGCCTCGGCGACCGATTGCCGCATACCGGCGGCGCTGCCGAGCACGCAGTCGAGTCGTGTCTGGGCGACCATCTCGATGATTGTGCGTACGCCGCGGCCAGGCTCGCCGACCATCAACGCGACGGTGCCGTCGAGTTCGATCTCGCTCGACGCGTTGGACTTGTTGCCGAGCTTGTTCTTCAGCCGCTGGATGCGGAACGAGTTGCGGGTGCCGTCGGGCAGGATTCGGGGGAGCAGGAAGCACGAGAGTCCGTCTCCGCCAGCACCTTCCGCCTGGGCGAGGACGAGAAACGCGTCGGACATCGGTGCCGAGCAGAACCACTTGTGACCGGTCAGTAGGTACTCCGCACCCGGACCGCCAGCGCCGACCGGCCGGGCGACGGTGGTGTTGGCGCGGACGTCGGAACCGCCCTGCTTCTCCAACATCGACATACCGAAGATCGCCGAGGGCTTGTCGGCGGACAGCTCGGGAGAATAGCTGCGCGACAGCGCCTTTGGCACCCACTGGGCCGCGACGTCTGGCTGCAGCTCCAGCGACGGGATCACCGCGTGCGTCATCGACACCGGGCATGCGTGTCCCGGCTCGATCTGTCCGAAGAGCATGAAGATCGCCGCACGGGCGACGTGCGAACCCGGCTGCGGGTCGGCCCAGCAGCGGGTGTGCGCGCCGTGCTCGACCGCTGCGGCGATGATGCGGTGATAACTCGGGTGGTACTCCACCTCGTCGATCCGGTTGCCCCAGCGGTCAAAGGTGTGCAGTTCGGGCGTGATGGTGTTTGCCAGCTTGGCGTCGTGCTGGAACTGCGCGCTGCCGACGAGTGTGCCCACCTCGGTGAGTTCGCCTGTGGCCCAAGCGGCGTCGTGCCGGTTGACGGCCTCGACGAGCACGGTGTTGAGCTCGTACTCATTGATGTCGACACGCGGGGCCGACTGGTTGAACACCGTGTGCGTCACGTGCGGCCGCGGCTGCGTGGTCGGGGTGGTGGAAGTCATCGTGATGCCTTTCGTCGATCGCCGCGCGCGGGTTGGTCGGGCTCTCCCCGCTGCCCCCGCTGGTCGGGCTGCCTTCTCCGCTGGTCGAGCCTGTCGAGACCACCCGGCGGGGGCTGGTCGAGCCCTGCCCGCTGGTCGAGTTCCCCACGCTGGTCGAGACCACCCGGCCCAGCCTGGTCGAGCTCCCCACGCTGGTCGAGCTTCCCTTTCCGCTGGTCGAGCTTGTCGAGACCACCCAGCGGCGCGTTGAGAACCTCTTCGGAGATGCCGAGGTTCGTGAAGATCACCGTGACCGCGTCGGTGAGCGAAGGCCCCAAGCTGTCGTCCGTCGCCGACTTCTGCACTGCCAGACCGAAAATCGCCGACCAGAACGCCTTGGCCTCGACGCCGATAGAGGCGCGCAACTGCCAGCCGGTGCGCACCAGCTTCTGCATGAGCGCTTCCTCCCCACGCTCGTGCAGAGTGTGCAACGTCGCGGTGATGAACTCGCGCAGGTCAGGCCTTCGCGAGACGAGAAGCATTGCCGTGGTGAACATCTCGACGCCCCGGAGCTCTGGTCCCAGCAATGTGGTCACCAGAGTTTGCGCGTAGTCGCGGACAGTCGGAGTGGCCTCGGCCGCTTCCTCGGCATGGCGTCCTGCGCGGAGAACCGCGGCGCAGGCTACCTCGACGAATAGTTGCTCCTTCGAGCCGAAGTAGTACGTGACCTGGTTGGGAAAAGTGCCCGCCCGTTCGCAGATCTGCGCGACCGACGCGGTCTCACCCTCCGTGCGGAACACGTGGTCGGCGGCGTGCAGCAGTGTCTGGCGAGTCTGCTTCCCCGCGCTACGCGTCGCGCGCTGCGATGTAGAAGAAGCCACGCCACCTCGCTGTTTGTATGACCGACAAGTTTGTATGCCACACAATAAGCGCACCCGACGCCGAGGTCAATGGAGCGGCCCCGGCGTCGAGAACGTCGAGGCGGTCGAATGATGTGACATCCGTTTGAGGATGTCCGAATTGCACTGCTACTTGTCAGTGTGTGCTGGCAAATGCCCAAATCAAGGAGGCAACATGCCCCGTCTCAACACATCGTCCCGGCTCGTCACCCCGGAGTGCCCATACACGAGCGCAATGGCCCTGCGGGCTCGCCTGTCCCGAACTCGAGGCAGGCGATTCCGGGAATCGCAGCCTGGTGTCGGTGCAGGGATCGCTTGCGATGGGGTCCCGAGGAACAGAAGAACGAAGTGGTTACCTCGGACGGCCTCGCGCGAATCGATCGGCTGCTTCAGTCTGGCTGAACCAGACTTCGGCTCGAATCCGGCCGGCATGCGCACCAACGCTAAATGCGACGGCGGTGACTCGGTGGGTCAACAGCACCAAGATGTGGATCATCAATGGCAGGATCTCTGACGTCGCCATCGTGTAGCCCCAGACCGACCTCGCAGTCGGACCGGCGGGCATCCGCATTTCGTGGTTCCCACAGATACACCCGGATTCACCACACCGAATATCCACAGGAAGGTCTCGCTACGCGCATCGCTGACCTCCGAAGTCGTGCTCGACAACGCTCGTTACCCAATCTGCGCTGCTTCCGAAGCCTTCGGTTCATCAGCGCGGCGCGCGACTGCCTTGAGACCGCCATCGACTATCCGCAGTCACGCGAGGTCTTCGACAAGCCGCTCGCCGCACACCAGATCACCCAATCCAAAGGTCGCCGACATGGCGCTGGAGATCGGCAAGGGACACCTGCTTGCTTTCCATCTCGGCCGCCTGAAAGACCGCGGCGAGTCACTGGAGAGAAGGTCAGAACCGGCGAAACTCAACAACACCCGCGAGGCGAGCAAGGTCGCCCGAGAGTTCCGAACCGTTTTGGGTGCCAATGGAATAACTCTCGAGTACCGTTCGGAGATCACCCGGGACTGCGACCCTCGAATGCGGGGTGGCTCACGTGGCAGTGCACAGCCGAGCGGTCGGCCTGCACATTGTTCGGTCTACTGGAATTCCGGCATGACCTCCTTGACGAACATCTCCAGCGAGGTCCGCTTCTCGTCGTGGGAGAGTCCGTTGTCGATCCAAAAGCTGTATTCGTCGACGCCGAGGTCCTTGTACTCGTGCAGACGGTTGATGACCTCGTCGGGGGTACCGATCATGGCTGTGCGATGCAGAGACTCCAGCTCGAACTCGGGACGTTCGGCGAATTTCGACGTCGGACTCGGCTTGAGGAATCCGTCGACCGGCGTGGTCTTGTTACCGAACCAGGCATCGAACGTGCGGTAATACTTGGACACACCCTGGGCGGCGGGCCGCCACCCGTCGGGGTCGTCGGGAGAATGGACATGGGTGTGGCGCAACACCATCAGGTCGGGGCGTGGCACCTCGGGATGGTTGGCGACGGCGGTGTCGAACTTGCGCTTGAGGTCAATGACCTCGTCATCACCCTTCATCAGCGGCGTCACCATCACGTTGCAGCCCTCGCGGACGGCGAAGTCGTGCGAGTCGGGGTCGCGGGCGGCCACCCACATTGGTGGCGTCGGTTGCTGGACCGGCTTGGGCACGCTCGTCGACTTCGGGAACTGCCAGATCTCCCCGTCGTGGGCGTAATCTCCCTGCCACAACTTGCGGACTGCAGGGACCAGCTCACGCAGGTGTTTTCCGCCATCGGAAGCAGCCAAACCCGGTGTCATCCGGTCGAATTCGTACTGGTAAGCGCCGCGGGCGAGGCCGACCTCCATCCGGCCGTTGCTGATGACGTCGAGCAGCGCGGTCTCCCCGGCGACGCGGATGGGGTTCCAGAACGGTGCGATGATGGTTCCGGCGCCCAGACGGATCGTCGATGTCTGTCCGGCAAGGTAGGCCAGCAGCGGCATCGGACTCGGTGCGATCACGTATTCCATCGTGTGGTGTTCGCCGATCCAGACGGTGCTGAATCCACCGGCCTCCGCGATCTGGGTGAGCTCGGCGAGATTCTGGAACAGCTCTCGGTGGCTGACGCTGTCGTCCCAGCGCTCCATGTGTACAAACAGTGAAAACCTCATCGTGTTCTCCTCTCTCGGCGTGCTGACGCGGCAGATGCGTCGTCGCGCTCGGCGATGGTCGTGTCGTTTGATGTCCACGTGTCCCGCGGCACCTGCCGCACGATCACGTGGATGTTCTGCGGAAGAGCGTCCACGGTGCGGATGGCCGCGTCATGTACCTCGTGCATTAACCTCCGGAGCTGGTCGGGTGTTCGCCCCTCCGCAATACTGATCTCGATTAACGGCATGTCAGCTCCTCAGTACGAACGGGTCAGTGACGGCGTCCTCGCTGGTGTTGATCCAGATACTCTTGAGCCGCGTGTACTCCTTGATGGTCTCGGTGCCGTGTTCGATGCCGACGCCGCTGGTCTTGAAGCCCTGTCGAGGCGACATCGGCGACATCGCGCGATACGTGTTGACCCACACGGTGCCGGCTTCGAGTCGTGACGCCATCCGATGCGCGCGTGACAGATTGGATGTCCAAACGCCCGCTGCCAGCCCGTAGTCGGTGTCGTTGGCCAGACCGACAACCTCGTCCTCGCTGTCGAACGGCATGATTGCGGCGACCGGTCCGAAGATCTCCTCACGCACCACCCGCATGTTGTTGTCGACGTCGACGAGCACGGTCGGCTCGTAGAAGTAGCCGCCGAGACCACCGTCGCTCGGGTTCCCGCCGGTGAGCACGCGGGCGCCCTCGTCGCGCCCGATGTCGACATAGGATGCGACCTTGTCCCGCTGCGCCTCGAAGGCTAGCGGCCCGAGTTCGGTGGCGTCGTCGAGGGGATCGCCCATCCGGATCGACCGTGCCCGCTCGGTTACGCGTTGGAGCAACTCGTCGTAGACGGCGCGCTGCGCGAACACTCGGCTGCCAGCGATGCAGGTCTGTCCTGCCGCCGCGAAGATACCCGCGACCACACCCATCGCGGCATTGGCGACGTTGGCGTCGTCGAAGACGATGTTGGGTGACTTGCCGCCCAACTCCAGTGTGGAGCCTACGAATCGGGATGCGGTGGCCGCGGCTATCCGTGATCCGGTCGCGGTGCTGCCGGTGAACGAGATCTTGGCGAGACCGGGATGATCGACGAGGGCCTGTCCGGCCTCGGCGCCGTACCCGGTGACCACATTGACCGCGCCGGGCGGGAACCCCGCCTCGACGGCGAGTTCGGCCAGACGCAGCACGGTAGCCGACGTGTATTCCGAGGGCTTGATGACGATCGTGTTTCCCACGCACAGTGCCGGCGCGAGCTTGCTCGTCGTCAGCGTCAGCGGGGAGTTCCACGGCGTGATCGCGCCGACGACTCCGAGCGGTTCGCGTGCGGTGTAGTTGATGACTGCGCGGTCCGACGTCGGGATCACGTCGCCGTGGATCTTATCGGCGAGGCCCGCGTAGTAGTAGTAGTAGTAGTAGTACTCGGGGAGATTCGTGAGCTGACCATGCATCTCGCGCAACAGTTTTCCGTTGTCGCGGGACTCCGAACGAGCCAGCTCCTCGGCGTTCTCGCCGATCAGGTCGCCCAGCTTGCGGAGCAGATGTCCGCGCCGGGTCTGAGTGAGGTCACGCCAGCGGGGATCGTCGAATGCCGCGCGTGCCGAATGCATTGCGGCCTCGACGTCGGCCGAGTTGCCACGGGCGGCCTCATAGAGTGTCTCGCCGGTGGCGGGATTGGTACTCGCGAAGTACTCACCGGACTTCGGGGCGAACAGTTCGCCGCCTATGAAATGGTCCAGCTTCGTGTGTTCAGACATGTGTGTGTTCTCCGATGAAGGCGGTCAGGTGATTAACGAACTCCTGAGGTCGTTCGACCGGCATCATGTGGCGGGCCCTGGCGACGATGACCTCCCGGCAATCGGGGATGGCCTGCGCCAGCCGATGCGTCATCTCGGGCGTCGAGCCCGGATCGTTCTGCCCGGTGATGGCCAGCGCCGGGACGGTGATCTCACCCAGTTCCGGACCGATGTCGGCGTCGCCGGTGGCGAACACCCGATAGCAGTTGAGGAAACTGGCGTGGTCGGTGGATTCCAGCACCGATCTGGTGCGCAAGATGTGATCGGCCGGTACCTCGGTATCCTGATACCACCTTTTCAGCGATGCGTCGGTCGCCGCGGCGAAGTCCTCCTCGGCGGTGTGCAACCGGGCGAGGACAGCCGCGCGCTCGTCGTCGGTGCGTCGGTAGACCGAACTCACGGACGTCAGCGACGACACTGTATCGGGGTGGAAGCGTGCGATGTGTTGCGCCACCAGAGCTCCCAGCGAGAAGCCGACGAGGTGTGACCCAGCGGGGATGGCGTGAAGCACACCGTCGGCGAGGTCGGCCAGTTTCGTGCCGGGGGCGGCTGGCGGATGGACCCCGTGACCGGGGAGATCCGGCGTGACGATGTCGAATTCGCCCTCGAGTAGTCGCGCAACCGGTTCCCACATGGTGTGGTCGAGGCCCACTCCGTGGAGCAGGACGATCGTCGGCGTGGTCATGAATGAACTCCTACCGATGACGGGCCATCACTGCTCGGTCGATAGCGCGGCGAGTCGCTGCTGCGGACGGCCCTGCGCGGCAGCTGCTAGCGCGATCACGATCTCGTCGGGATGTGGAGCGTCGGCAATGCGCACCTCGACCGTCTGGTGATGCGAACGGATCGTGGCGTCGGTGATGTGCTTGAGCGGGATGTCGAAGACAACGCCTGTGGGACCGCGCTTCTCGACGGCGGGCAGCAGTGTGGTCGCGTTCGCCGCCTTGCGGAAGTGATCGCCGAACTTCAAGGTGTGGATAAGTCCGGAGCCGTGTTCGATCTCGCCGTCGAGTCCGACGATGGCCGCCTTGCCATATGCCTCGGCCGCCGCTCCGAGCGCCTCGAGGACCGAGGGTGCGAGCAGAGCACCGAGGTCGGACGCGTGGGCGTCGATACCGGGTTCGAGGTCGTCGACGAAACCGGCACCTGTCCATGGGTTCTCGATGACGGCCGCGGCGATGGCGACGCGGGCGGCGGGGCTGACCTCGCGGCCGCCCTCCGTCCGGATCTCTTCGACGACGGTTACGATCTTGCGGATCTTCAGCACAATGCACCTTCCAGGGTCGCGAGGGAAACAGCAGGGTCGGTCGAGCGGTCTCCGATCCGCGGATGCGGGCGGGGGCCGGTGGACGCGGCCGCGACGATGACCAGCTCGTCGGAGCGCGGGGCATCGGAGACCCGAGTGGTCACCGTTTGGTAGTGGCTGCGGGTGGCGGCGGCGGTCTTGTGCCACAGCGGTACGACGAGTGCCTCGCCGGCGTCGGCCCGGGTGTCGGCGAAGCAGATGATCGATTCGCCCTGGAGGATCTCGCGCACCAGATTGCCGAAGTAGGGCGTGTGGATCAGGGCGCCGCCGTGCTCGATCTCACCTGCGGTACCCACGATTGCAGCCTTGCCGAACGCCTCGATCCCACCGACGTCACCGATCGCGCCGATCAGTTCGTCGGTGACGACCCGGGCGAGCACCGGCGCAATGCGCTGTGTCTCGGCGGTCAGGTCCTGCGTGGGTCCGGTGCCAACCCATGGGTTGCGCATCACGATAGCGACCGTCGCCTGCTGAGCCGGATGTCTGGGTGCGACGCCGGATTCGGTCACGATCTGCTCGCGATAGACGACCACTTTGCGTATTCCACAGGTGACGTCAGGTTCGTTCTCTTGCATGCCACAGGACGCTAGACCCTGATGTACGCATGGTCAAGGGTTCGCGCTCGCTCGAGCGGCCGGAGATATTGCAATCTTGCTGGGAAACGCCTTCTGAACAGTGAAAATGGTGTGCCTGGTGTTTCGATCGGGGTTCCGAATTGCCGATTTCTAAAGTCGTGACTGCTGTACCTGTTGACAGTCGATGTGATCGCTCTTACATTGCTGTTGCATACCAGAGAGCGTGTAGCGCCTTTGGTGAACACCCGTCGCAGAGAGGTATGTCATGACGAAGCATTCATCGGAGGAGCCCGCTGGCGGTCTCCTCACAGAGACTGCTGACCCCCCCGTGGCCGAGGACACGGAGGTGATCGGAGATGTGGCCGAGACAGAGCCCGCGGGTCGTGGACGCCCGTCGTCGCGGCGGCTGGGTTCGGTGTTCTGGACCGCGGCCGGCGTATCCATGATCTTCATCGCGTGGGCCACGCTGTTCACCGACAACCTCAACACCGTGACCGACGCGTCGCTGAATTGGGTGACCGGGACCTTCGGCTGGCTCTATCTGGTCACCACCCTCGCGATCCTGGTCTTCCTCGTCTTCCTGGCGTTCAGCCCGGCTGGGGACCGCCGGTTCGGCAAGCCCACCGATCGTCCAGAGTTCAGCACGCTGTCATGGCTGGCGATGATCTTGAGCGCCGTGATGGGCATCGGACTGATCAGCTACGGAGTGGCCGAGCCGATCTCGCACCTCGCGACGCCGCCGCGTGGCCTCGCCGCCCCCGGGTCGCCGGAGGCAGCGGTACGCGCCATGCAGTACTCCTACTTCGACTGGGGCCTGCACGCCTGGGCCATCTTCGCTATTGTCGGCCTGGCTATCGCCTATTCGACCTACTGCAAGGGGCGTCGAACGCTGGTCAGCCAACTGTTCTATCCGCTGCTCGGTGAGCGGGTGAACGGTCCCATTGGGAAGGGAATCGACGTCCTCGCCGTGTTCGCGACGCTGTTCGGTACCACCACCTCACTCGGACTCGGTGCGCTGCAGGTCAACAACGGGCTATCGAGCCTCTTCGGCATCCCGGTTAACAATGTGACGCAGGTCCTCATCATCGCCGCGGTCACCGCCGTCTTCACGATGTCCGCCGTCACTGGCGTCCACAAGGGGATCAAGTACCTCAGCCAGGCGAGCACCGGCCTAGCGATCGCACTGTTCGTGTTCGTGCTCATCGTCGGCCCCGCGGTGTTCATCGCGAATCTCTACATCGAGTCGATCGGCACTTGGGCGACTGACTTCTTCCGGATGAGTCTGCAGGGCAGCGCGTTTGGAGACCTCGGCTGGATGCAGGGTTGGACATACTTCATGATGGCCTGGTGGGTCTCCTGGGGTGCCTTTGTGGGGGTCTTCCTCGCCCGGATCTCCAAGGGCCGCACCATTCGTGGATTCATCGTCGGTGTCCTGGCCGTCCCGAGCGTCGTGTTCTTCACCTGGTTCACCGTCTTCGGTGGCGCCGCGATCCATGTCGACATGTTCGAGGGCGGCGACATAGCGACACGCACCGCCGAGGACATCAACAGTGCATTCTTTGCGACGTTGGAGCACTTCCCGCTCAGCACGGTGACCTCGATCGTCGCGATCGCGCTTGTCGTGTTGTTCTTCATCTCCGGTGCGGACGCGAACACCTACGTGCTGTCGATGATGACGTCGGGCGGATCGCTCACCCCGCGTCGCTGGGTGTTGATTCTGTGGGGCGTGCTCACTGGTGCTGTCTCGATCGTCCTGATGCTCGCTGGCGGCCTGAATGCCCTGCAGAACTCGGTCATCATTGCGTCCCTGCCGTTCCTGGTAATCATCGCCGGCATCACCATCGCCTTCTGGAAAGAGTTCCTGACCGATAATCGCGCCCTGCGCGCGGGGGCCGTCGCTGCGCGCGCGGCAGTCCGCGACCTGCAGACCGAGAAGTGAGAGGGTTCGCCGACATGTCCGTGACCATCGATCGAGCCGCACGTATTCGCCAGGTCTGGGATGCCGCCTGGGACAAGGGAAAGGTCGAGGCGCTCGACGACCTACTCAGCCCCGACTACCGTCGGATCAGCAGTTCTGGTGAACTACAGGATCGTCAGGCTTTCAAGGATTCCATCAGCGCGACCCGGCTGGCGTTTCCCGAACTCGTCACCTCGATCGACGAGATCGTCGTCGAGGGGGACACCGCAGCCATCCGCTGGCATAGCAGTGGTACTCACCAGCACTCGTTCCTCGGCGTGCCCGCGACCCGGCGTGATGTCACGGTCAGCGGCGTCACCTTTGCCCATTTCGCCGGCGACCGGATCGTCGACGAGTACGTGACCTGGGATCCGCGTGCGTTGCTCACCGCGCTCGGCATCATCAGTGTCGGACAGGATCAGTGATCACGATGACCCCTCAGGGCTCGACAGCACAGCCAGATGTAGACGTCATGAAGCAGGTGAACCGGCAGTTCGTCACCGGCGTCACCGTGGTGACGGCGATGGATGACGACCGGCCTCGTGGCCTCGCGGTCAACGCCTTCTCCAGCATCTCGCTGGACCCGCCGACGGTGATGGTTGCCGTGCAGCGCACGTCGTCGACGCATGATTGCCTGTTCCGCGCTACCAATCTCGCCATCAACATCCTCTCGGTCGACCAACTCGACGTTGTTTCAGTGTTTGCCACAAAGTCCGATGACAAGTTTGCCGGATTGCATTGGGAGCACGGGCCGTTCGGTAGTCCACTAATCGCGCGGAGCAGCGCTCGGATGGAGGTGGAGATCCGGGAGCGTCTGCAAGCCAGTACGCACACGCTGTTCGTGTGCCGCGTCCTGCACGCCGACGTCAACGACCGCGCACCAATGATCTACAGCGCAGGTAAATTCTTCGACAGCGACGCGCTGTCGCCTCTGAGCTGATGCATCGCACGGCGAACCGAAGGAGGACCACGGTGGGTGTCAACGGGGCAGGTAACGGATCGATCCAGGCCCGACTGGTCACCGAGATCCGACGTCGGATCATCGACGGCAAGATTTTGCCCGGTGTGAATATCTCCGAACTGGCACTGGCCGAGGAGTTCGGAGTCAGTCGCACACCGGTCCGTGAGGCTTTCAAGCAATTGCAGACTGAGGGACTCATCGAGATCCGACCGCGTGTAGGCACGTTTGTCACTGCTCCGTCGCGGCGTGAGGTCACCGAGCTATTCGAGATGAAGGAACTGCTCGAAGGTGCGGCCGCTCGACTCCTGGCGCAGCGCGGACGCGTACCTGAGGTCGATCAGATGGAGGAGAATCTGCGTGAGGCCGACGCCGCCGTCGCACGCAACGACCGGGCCCGGTACGCCGAGCTGGTCGAGGATTTCCACAACCTGCTCGTCGTCGGCGCTGACAACAAAAAGGTCGAGGCTCACTACCGAACCCTGATGAATCAGCTCGCCTATGCGCGACTGGTGCACACCTCACTCAGCCAGCCCGGCCGAGCCCTGCAATCCGACCGCGAACATCATCGCGTGCTCGAACTGATCGTCGCCAAGGACGGCGACAGTGCCGAACGTGTTATGCGCGAACATGTTCGCGCCAGCCGGCAGGCGCTGCTCATCGGGCTCGAGGCCGAACACCACAGGACCGAGGACCTATGACCACCATGCTGACCCGCGCGGTCGACCCCGCCGCAGAGATCTTCTCCGGAGGGGCGACCGTCATCGTCGATGACGATGGCGCGGTGCTCTCATTTCCAGCAGCCGCGGCGACCGCCGTCGAGCTGCATCACGCAATTCGTCTGTCGTCCGGCCTGATTCACGCAGCGATGCCGTCGTTTCTGCTGGATCGGCTGCGTGTGCCGGATCAGCCGGTACTCGCTTCCGAACGGTCCGACGCCACGTTCACCGTTGCAGTGGACGCGGCATCGGGGATCGGGACGGGAATCTCGGCGCACGATCGGGCGCGGACTCTCCAGGTGCTCGCCGACCAGGCGACCGTCGCCGACGACCTCGTCCGCCCCGGCCACGTCTTGCCGGTGCGTTGCGATGACGGTGGCTTCCGCGCTCGTCGCAGGTGCTGGGAACTTGCCGTCGACCTGGTCGTAGCCGAAGGGTTCCCACCCGTGGCGGTCGTAGCGCGTCTCGTCGATGACATCGGCGATGTACTCGATGCCGACGCCGCACTGGCTTTCGCGGTCGACCACGGCCTGCAGGTACACACGTAACGAATGAATGCATGCACCGACTCCTCGAAGCGGATCAATTCCTGATCTGCGTGACAATTCGGCTCGCCAGCCCCGCTGAGTCTTAGCCGGGCTGGCAATCACAACGTGTCCACTAGACGAAATCAACTAAGCTGGTTGCGGAATTCAAGGTGAAACGTGCAATCAATACTGCGTGCCGGTAATTAACAGGCGACATGATCAGCTTCGTCGCTCAGTGACCGTCATGATTAAATGCTCGCTCGCCAGAATCACCCGTACTGGAGGCGCCACCACTATACCCACCCGGCGTCTATACCCACCCGGCGTCGCGGTCCGGTGGGTCCGACCTGGGAGTACGTAAGGATTCCACCGGATCGATTTCGAGCACTGCCGGAGCCGACAAGAAGTCGATCGTGGCACCTGTCATCGTTGATGAGCCGTCCTTGAGCAGAAGGCTGGGCACTAACCCCGAGCGCGTGGATACGGGCGTTGCGACTTAGCGCCACTCGCTGACACGCCCTAGTCCAGACCTTCGCGGCCATCCGCCATTCCGGCCTTGCTGGTGGGTAGTCCCGGCAATCGAACCTGCGTCCGCCGACCTCGACGCAACTCAGGACAGTACTAACGGCATCAGGGCACCTCGTCGGCCACTCGCTCATATACTGTCTCTGCTCGCCTGTCTACGCGCACGCTCGTCTCCAAAGCCGAAAAACTGTGGACAGAATCCTGACAACGTCGAGATAAGCGAGGAGTATCTCAAATAGGCTCGGATATCACTTGTGAGATCCAACGAACTTGTCCGATGCGTCGAACTGCTCACAAATGAGGCCGAGTGGATTGACGGAGAACGCCCGGAACGTGTCGAGACATTTTGTCGCTACCTGGAGATCGGCCGCTGGTTTCCTAGGCCTCGACCACCCGTTGTACGTCCACATCGATGACGAAACAAGGATCGATCGACTCAGCGCCGATGGACCCACATTGGAGACTTGAATCAACGACGTCAAAGTGATCCGCGACCACTGCGACGACGCCGACGCTGGTGAGTCGTGGACCTCGCTGGCTGGCAAGTTTCGCGCGGCCTTGATGAAAGTGCTCCCGGGCGTCTCGGGTCGGCTTCGTGTCAGATACTTCAGTGTCCTTCAACGGGGACGGCTTGACATCAATTGGCAGAGCTGCTTCGTCGTGCGAGTAATCATAAATCAACAGCAATGCGAGCGGTCCCTGGCTACGAGCCGCGTGTGGCTCTCACCAATCGAGAGAGAGGAGCGTGACTACCGTGGGCGCTCGGCCCCGGCGTGCTCAAGCCAACGCCACCTCCCGGTGCCCCGCGACGCTGAACGCGTCGTCGCCGAATGGGTTCGGCCCGCCCGTCGCAAGCGCGGCCAGGCATTCACCCCACACCGGCGCGAACTTGAATCCATTGCCGCTGAACGCTGTTCCCACGATTACGCCGTCGCCGACGCTGTCGATGATCGGCATCTTGGTCGGCGTCCACGAATCCGAATGCAACGACCATCGCACGACGTCGGGGATCAGGTCGGGGATCATGCGTGCCGCCTGCTCACCGATCCACCGGAGTTGTTCGCGGCTCAGCGTCGTCGGTCGGTCGGCCCAGTCGTCGAATGCGTCGAAGTCAATGTGCGGGCAGATCTTGATGCTGTAGCCGTCGAGTGTCGGTACTCCGAAGGCGTGCACGTCGTCGAGGTCACGCATGAATCCGGGGAAGACGTCGGGCGTGAACCGCTCTACGTGGCGCGGCATGAGCCACGTCAACGCAAAGGTCTTCGTCTGCACCACGTCTCGCAGATCGGGGAGCAGTCGAGCAGTCCACGGACCAGCGGTCACGACGACGCGGTCGGCGGTGAACTCACCGCGACTTGTGCGCACGAGAACGCCGTTCGATGTCTCCACGATGTCGAGCACTTCGGTGTCGTAGATTGCCGACGCCCCGTGTGAGAACGCCTGGTCGGTGGCGGCCGCAACGGCCATCTCCGGACGCATGGCGCCGCCGAGGAGGTCGAGTACGCCGATGTCGTCGTCCTCGATGTGGAACTGCGGGAGGCGATGTCGCATCTGCGTAGCGTCGAGAATCTCGTGCGGCAGGTCGAAGTGCTCGATCGATGCGAGTGTCGGCTGCAGATCGGGATGATCCGACGGTGCGACGCTGAGTGCGCCTGCGGGGAGCAGGATGTCGCGTCCGTATTCGGCCCCGAGTTCCTGCCACAGTTCGCGCGACCGTAGCAGCGCGGGAGTGAACAGCTCACCCTCTTTCGCTGCGACGCGGAACAATCGCGACTCACCCGCGTACGCACCCTCGGTGTGCACGCGGCCGAACTGCTCGATACCGAGGACGTCAACACCTTGCTTTGCCAACTGCCACAACGTCATCGAACCGATGGAACCGAGCCCGACGACGATGACCGAATGGTGTGCGGCCACAGAAACATCGCTCATGACAGGGCCGGGCTTTCCCACAGGTTCAGCGGGGTTCCGATGCCGCGCTCCACCGCGTTGCGGTACACGACGGTGCCCCAGGCGACGTCTTCGACGGGCATGCCGCCAACGGACAGGATCACGATCTCGTCGTCGTTGCGTCGCCCCTCGACGGCGCCCGCTGCAACCGCGCCCAGATCGACGAGCTCCTCACGCGGCATGGAGCCGTCGTGGATCATGTCCATGAACTTGCAGCCGATGATGGGAATCGAGTTGTGCGAGGGGTATTCGGTCTCGTCGAACCATGCGTCGTAGAGGCCGATGTTGTCGACGACCTTGCGGACGTCGGATGCCTTGAGTCCCTCGTCGATCTCGCAGCTGGCGGGCATGCTCAAGAACGCTCCCGGCTTGAGCCAGTCGCGGCGGACGAGGGGATAGGTCGACGGGTCGCCGATCTCGCCCGAGGTGCAGTAGGTGACGATGTCGCTGTCGCGCACGGCATCCTCGATGTCGTCGACTTCGATGACCGTCAATTGCGGGTACTCCTGCGCAACCCAACCGGCGAAGTTGTCGAGGCTGCTGCGGCTGCGGCCCTTCACCTTGACGGTGTCGATCTTGGGGCAGGTCGCCATGAACGCGGCCAGCGATGTCCGCGCCATGACGCCGGGGCCGACGATGCCGACGACCTGTGCGTCCTCGCGTGCCAGGAATCGCGCGCCGACACCGGGCACAGCGCCGGTTCGGTACGCCGACAACAGGTTTGCCGACATCAATGCCAGCGGAGCACCGGTGTCGGTGTCGTTGAGCATGAACATCAGAATCGACCGTGGCAGGCCCTTCTCGCGGTTGGCGATGTTGGAGCCGTACCACTTCATACCGCTCGTGCCGAAGCTGCCGCCGAGGTAGGCGGGCATTGCCATGAAACGACGATCCGCCGTGTTCTTGGGCATGGTCTCGAACGGGGACTCGTCGGGGAAGGTGACCATTGCGCCGTGGGAGTCACTGTTGGTGCCCGCCATGCGGTAGTCGCCGGAATGCAGCAGTACGAAGGTCTCCTGCATGGCGTCGACGCACGCGGCCATGTCGGTGACGCCTGCGGCGATCATGTCGGGTTCGGAGAGATAGCGAAAGTCGATGGAGGTCATGGGTTTTCCTGTTCTGTGCTTAGGGAAAGGGGGTCAGACCGCGATGGCCGAGGTCAGGGAGTCGTACGCAACGACGTTGCGGCGTCGCATGATCAGTGCCTGGACTACGCCCAGCACGAGTGCCGCGACAACAAGAGCAATGAAGAAGTCGGCAAGCGACTGCGAACCGCCGATCAGCGTCGGGAAGTTCCAGATGACCGCCACGAGGATGGTGATGAGTCCGATGAACCCGAGCGTCGGCGCGATTACCGCTCGCCAGAGGCCGGCCTGAATGTTGTTGCGGCGGAAGTACACCAGCACCGCGAGGCAGGTCAGTGCCATCAGCACGACGATGCCCAGAGTTGCGACGCCGGAGAACCAGGCGAAGACCTCGAGTTCGGGGTCGAGAGACAAGGCGGCGAAGACGACGATGAGCAGTGCCGCGGTGATGGTCTGCACGAACGAACTGACGTGGGGCGACAGGTGATTCGGGTGCACCGTGCCCAGCTTCGACGGCATGGCCGTCGCCGAGGCCATCGAATGCTGGTAGCGCGAGATCACGTTGTGGAAGCTGAGGATGCACGCAAAGAGGCTCGTGATCAGCAGGACGTTGACCGTCGTCGACGCCCAGGTGCCCAGGTAGGTCTGCGCCGTCGCCATGATCATGCCTGACGGGTCCTTGGCGGCAGCGGCGACCACGTTGTCCGGTCCCCACGCCATCACGAGTGCCCAGGACGAGAAGGCGTAGAAGACACCGATGAGCAGGACGGAGACGTAGGTGGCGCGCGGGATGGTGCGGTCGGGGTCACGGGCCTCGTTGCGGAAGATCGCGGTTGCCTCGAAGCCGATGAATCCGGCGACGGCGAACATCAGGCCGATGCCGGGTGCACCCGACATCACCTCGGACGGCTTGAACGAAGCCATCGAGAGTCCCTGGTTGCCACCCTTGGCCATGATGGCGATATCGAGGATCAGCACGATCCCGATCTCTGCGATGAGCAGCAGACCGAGGACCTTGGAACTCAACTCGATGTGCCGGTATCCGAGGATGCCGGTGAACGCAGTGATCACCAGTGCCCACACCCACCAGGCGATCGACGGTCCGCCGAGGTCGGAGACGCCGGAGGAGATCAGCACGCCGATCAGGCCGTACACCGCTGCCTGGATCATCGTGTAGGTCAGTAGCGCCAGATGCGCGGTGCCGAGTCCGAGAGGCCTGCCGAGTCCGTAACCGACATAGGTGAAGAAGGCGCCCGGACGCGGGATGTAGCGGGCCATCGTGCTCAGCCCCACCGAGAAGAGCAGCAGGACGACGGCGGCGATGACGAACATCGACGGCACGCCTGCGCCATTGCCGAGCAGGAACGCGACGGGCACACCACCGCCGACGACGGTCAGGGGAGCGGCCGCGGCGACCACCATGAAGACGATGGCTCCGACGCCGAGCGACCCCTGCAGGGATCGAGACGAGCCTGGTGAACTGGCGGTGGCAGCGCCGCTATCGATAGATGTCATGTGATTCTCTTCTGCGATCAGACGGGCGACATCGTGCAAGGAATCGTGCAAGGAGATGTCGTGAGGACTGGGCGTCGATGCCCGTGCATATATGTTCTGACCGCCCCGTCGCGGCGTCGTTGCCCCGCGGTAACACGTCTGGACACCTTCGTGGGACGACGCTCGACGCCGAGACCCGTTGCGTGTCACGCCCACAACACCATCGAGTAACACGGCGGAAACACGCTGTGGTTAGCGTCCGCGCTATGCCGGGACCAGCCAGAGATCGCGTTCGTGCGCGACTACGTCTGGGCGCTCGCACCCAGTTGGTCGGGCTTGATCGTCGAAGTCTCGGATTCACCGATGTGGTAGCGCAGTCGGTCGCCGTCATGGCGCCATGCGCTGCAGCCGCAACGATACCCATGCTGCTCGGCCAGGCGAATGCGCCGCTGGTGTGGTGCGTCGTCACGGCTACCGTGCTCTGTGCGTTGGTCGCATCGACGCTCGGCATCTTCGCGTCGCGCGTGGTTGCTCCGGGCGCTCTCTACACCTATGCGGCCAAGGGCCTCGGCCCCTCCGCAGGCGCTGCCACCGCGGCCGCGATGACGCTCGGCTACGGGTCGCTGGCGATGTTCACGCTGTCGCAGACCGCAGCCTATGGGTTGCGGATATTCGGGGTCACGGCACCGTCGACGCTGACGATGTGTCTTGCCGTCGCGGGGATCGCGGCGGCCATGGCTGTTCTCTTGATTCGCGGGGTCCGAGTCTCGGCGCGGGTCGGGCTGATCATCGAGGCCGTTGCGGTCGCAGGATTGTTGACCCTTGTCGGAGTGTTGGTCGCACGCAACTGGGACCACATGTCGGTGCGTTCAGCGGTTGCGGTGCCGACCGGATGGTCGCACTACCTCGCGGGCGTAGCCGTCGCGACGTGCGGAATCATCGGATTCGAAAGCGCCGCAACACTGTCGGTCGAAGCGAAGCGTCCGCTGCGCACCATCCCACGGGCGATCAACGCCTCGCTGTTCGTCGGAGCCGTCGTGGTTCTCATCGCGACACTGGCACAGGCGGGCGGAGCGACCGTGCTCGACGGCATCTCCGCGCTCGGCGAGGGAAACGTCGACGTGCTCACCGAGAGCATCGGGGCGTCGTGGGTTGCCCCACTGGTGAATCTCGGCGTGTGTGCATCGTTTCTTGCGTGTGCGCTTGCAAGTACGACGGCGCTGACCCGAACTCTGCTGTCGCTGGCCCGAGAGAGCGTGCTCCCCAGCCGACTCGGTTACACACATCCGCGTTTCAAAACGCCGGTCGTCGGCGTGGTTGTGAGCCTGCTCGTGATGGTCGCGGTCATTGTCATATCCCTGGCTGCGGGTGCGTCGGAGAGTTCCATGCGCGGCTCGATGGCGGCAGCACCTGCCATCGGATTCATGGTCGCCTACGTTCTGGTCTGCGTTGCGGCGCCTGCCTTTCTGCGCAAAACCGGTGAACTACAACGTCGGACGACGGTGATCGCCGGGCTCGCCGCGGTCGGATTCGGCGGCATCCTCGTGGTGTTCGTCGCGACGAACATCGGCGGCACCTGGGCACCGGGAATCATCGGTGCATTGGTCTGGCTGGCGCTGGCGGCAGTCGGCTACGTGACGCTGCGTCGCATTCGGCCACTGGTCACAGCTCGCATAGGAATTCACGAAACACCAATGCGCTCAGAGGTGTTCAGTGGACACCTCGAGGCCGACGCCGCAGTCAGTGGCGGACCGTCGCGATGAGTCCTGCCTTCGGGGGCGACTCGTCGTCGAAATCGGTGATCAACGCACTGCAGATCCTTGAAGAGGTCGCGACGATGGGGCCGGGTGTGACCGCAGTCGAGTTGTCCAGGCATCTCGGATTGTCGAAGTCGGCGACGTACCGTCTCGTGAATTTGCTTGCGCAGGAGGAGTATTTGGTCCGCACGCCCGACTTGGGCGGCTTCGCGCTCGGCGCCAGAATTGATCGCATGATCGGCGCCGCTGCCGGGCCGCCGGTCTCCGACCAGCTCCGCACCGCTCTCGACGAGGTGCGCGCGGGTCTGCGGTTCGGTGTGCACCTGTTCGGTTGCCACCGCGCGGGGACGTCGCGGGCCAGGCTGAGCCTGCTGGACATTGATCCGGACTACCCGCTCAGTGATCCCGGCAGGCTTCTCCACGATCTGACTGCTTCCGCCGCGGGCAGGCTGATGACCGCCATCGGTTCCGGGCATCCGGCCGCGGCACCGACGCACGCGAGCCAAATCGGTTCGTTCATCCCCAATTTCGGCTGTGTCTCGGTGCCGGTGTGGGGAGCAGATTCGACGCTGGTCGCCGCGCTCACCATCGCCGCGCCCGCCAAGCACATCGAGAACCCGGAGACGCTGGTCCGATTACTTGCCGACCCTGCACGACGGGTCGCCGAGATCATGGACTCCGGCCAGGAGTGAGCTGAAGGACGGGGAATAGCTCATATCCGCTACGTCGCCACCGACCACCCCGGCAGATGCCCGGTCAGTGTCCAGGCAGCCTGTCGGGCCGCCCCGAGTGCGACCCATTCACTTTCGGCGGGAAAAATGACGGTGCCTTCGAAGACTGATGGTGCGACGGCACGTATCGCCGGCGACTTCGCTCCACCTCCGATGAGAAGGACTCTCTCGACGTCGACACCCTGCGCCTCGATCTGCTCCCGGCACCACACCAGCGAGCCGAGTAGTCCTTCAACGGCAGCACGTGCGACCGATGGCGCCGTGAAGTTCTCGGTCGTGATCCCCGTCAGCGATCCAGTCGCATCGGGCAGGTTCGGTGATCGCTCTCCGGCGAAGTAGGGCACGAGACGCAATCCGTGTGCGCCTGCGGGGGCCGAGATCGCCAGTCGTGCAAACTCATCGAGGTCGACGCCGAGCATTCTCGCGGTTGCGGCGAGAACCGGTGCACCGTTCAGCGTGCACACCAACGGCAGATGGCGGCCGGTGCCATCGGCGAACCCCGCGACAATGCCGGATGGATCGCACGGCGCGACATCGGTGACAGCACTGATGACTCCGGAGGTACCCAGCGAGACAATCGCGTCGCCCGGACCGGCCTGTAGTCCGAGTGCAGCGGCGGCGTTGTCGCCGAGTCCCGCGCCGAGTAGCGCGCCACCAGGGATTCCTGCGGCGGCCTGTTCAGGCCCGATCACTTCGGGCAACAACGGAGTTCGTCCGCGCAGTGCAAGTTCAAGAAGGTCGAGGCGGTATTCGCCTCGGGCCGCGCTGAAGTATCCCGTTCCCGAAGCATCGCTGCGGTCGGTGGTCAGTGTGGCGATGTCGTTCGACCCGGACAGTCTCCACGTCAGCCAATCGTGGGGAAGACACACAGCGGCAGTTATGTCGGCGTTCTGAGGCTCATTGTCGGCGAGCCAACGTAGCTTTGCCGCAGTGATCGAGGCAACCGGGACGACGCCGACCGCTTCCGCCCACTTCTCGGGTCCGCCGAGCTCGTCGATCAGGTCGGCGGCGCTCGTCGCTGACCGGGTGTCGTTCCACAACAATGCATTTCGAATCACCCTGCCCGACTCGTCCAGGCAGATCATGCCGTGTTGCTGTCCGGCCACGGACACGGCCGCGACGTCGTCGAGGCCGCCTGCGGCGGAGACGGCCTCGCGCAACGCAGTCCACCAGAGCTCGGGATCTACTTCGGTACCCGGCGGGTGTGGCGCGCGCGCTGAGCGAACGACGGTGCCGGTCTCGGCATCACAGATCACGACCTTGCAGGATTGCGTCGACGAGTCGATCCCCGCCACGAGTGTCATGAGAGCAAGTCCTTCAGGGTCTCGCGGGAACCCTTGGTACGCAGAGTTTCCAGCGCCCACAGGTAGGGCGTGGTGAAGCCGTCATGGTCAGCGAGTTCGCCGAAGAGCCCTCGTTCCGACACGAAGGCGAGCGGTTCGGTCCGCGACTTCTGTGCCAGTGGCACGAGCTCGTCGGCCTTCGGATCGACGACATCAATCGCATCGCCGTTCTCGTCGATGCCTTCGGCATATCGAGTCCAACTCGCCACCACGGCAGCGGCAAGATCGACGTTGCCACCCGCGCCGAGCCGCTCGCGAATCACGGGTACGAGCCACTTGGGAATTCGGTCTGAGGAATCCTGGCACAGGCGTGCGATCGTGTCGGCGATGGCGGGATTGGCGAAGCGCTCGAGAAGTGTGTCTATATATGCGTTGACGTCGACACCGGGCAATGGTGCAAGTGCCGGTTCTGCCTCGTCGAGCATGTAGCGGCGCAACAGTTCACGGATGTCGGAATCGATTGCGGCGTCGTGAACGTAGCGGTAGCCGAGTAGGTAACCGAAGTAGCACAACGCTTGGTGGCTCGCATTGAGCAGACGTAACTTCATGAGCTCGTACGGCGTGACGTCGTCGACGATCTGTACACCGACGTTTTCCAGCGCGGGTCGTCCGTTGCTGAACGAGTCCTCGAGGACCCATTGGGTGAATGGCTCGGCGACGACGGGCCAGTTGTCGACGATGCCGGTGCGTGCCTCGACCTCCGCCGCCAGTTCAGGTGGGGTGACCGGCGTTATCCTGTCGACCATCGAATTGGGAAACGACGTGCGGGTGTCGATCCACCGGGCGAGCTCAGGATCACGCAGATGCGCGTAGGCGAGGAACGTCGAGCGGGCGATGTGCCCGTTGCCCTGGATGTTGTCGCACGACATCACGGTGAACGACGGAAGTCCGCGTGCACGTCGGCGTGCGAGAGCTTCAGTCACCAGCCCGAAAACCGTTGTCAGAGACTGAGTTCCGCTCAGATCTGCGACTATGGCGGGATTCTCGACGTCGAATTCACCTGTCGCAGGGGAGAAGTTGTAGCCGCCCTCGGTGACGGTGAGTGACACGATGCGGGTTTCGGGATCGGCGAGCCGATCAAGGACGGTCTCGGGATCGTCTGGGGCGTAGAGATACTCGACGATCGAACCGATCACCGAGGTCTCGACAGCGCCATCAGGACTCTTGAGGGTCAATGTGTAGAGCCCGTCCTGGGGCACGAGGGCGTCGCGCATCGCCTGATCGGCAGGCCGGACACCGACACCGCAGATACCCCACGATCGTGCCTCGGGTTCGGCGAGAAGGCGATCGACATACATTGCTTGGTGCGCACGGTGAAAGCCGCCGACACCGAAATGGACGATTCCGACGGTGACGTGTGCGCGGTCGTAGCCGGGCGTCGAGGTGTCGGTGATTGCTGGAAGAGCATCGTTGCTGAGCCGGATACTCACGAGTGCGCCTTTCGGGTGTCGGGTCGGGGTTCGGTGTAGCGCGAGAGTGCCGGATACACAACAGCTTTGATATGCCCCGTGATGTGATCGGCGTTGAGCGCCTCAGACAGCTCGTCGAGTCCGAAACGGGCGGTGACCATGGAGTCGAGGTCGACGGCGCCGGTGGTGGCAAGTCGGGTCGCCGTTGGCCAGGTGTTTGCATAGCGGAAGACGCCCGTCAGGACGATCTCGCGGTTCTGTATCAACGATATGGGCAGTTCCATGGTGTCGGCACCCATGCCGACGAGCACAGCACGGCCTCCGGGTCGAAGAGCGGAGATGCCCGCGGTAACCGCTGCCGGCGCGCCGCTCGCGTCGACGAATGCGTCCACGGGTGCGATGGCCGTGCCGGGAACGGCGACATCGGTTGCCCCGAATCGGAGTGCCTGCGACCGGCGCTGTTCGTCGGGCTCGCTCACGACGATTCGCGAGAGCCCGGCTGCACGGGCTACCTGCGCGCACATCAGCCCGATCGGCCCCGCTCCGCTGATCAGAAGTGAATCACCAAGTCGAACCGATGCTTTCGCGATCGACGCGAGACCGACCGACAGGGGTTCGAAAAGTGCGGCAGCCTCGTCGCTCACGTCGTCGGGTACGGCATGCGCGAATGCGGAACCGATCGTCACGAACTCGGTCAGTGCGCCGTCGACCGGGGGCGTTCCGTAGAAGCGCATGGCCGGGCACAGGTGGTAGTCACCACGCATCGTCTCCGTGCTCGTCGGGTCGGGTCGCTGTGGCTCTATCGACACGCGCTGGCCGATGCGTGAGGATTGGACACCCGCTCCGACGTCGACGATCACCCCGGCGGCCTCGTGTCCGAGGATCAGCGGCTCGCGCACCACGTGCTCACCAATGCGTCCGTGGCGCAGGTAGTGCGTGTCCGAACCGCATATTCCGACCGCGCTGACCTGCACAAGGACATCTCCGGGGCCGGGTCGGGGTACGGGTCTGGTCTCCACGGTCAGCTGTCGGCCAGGCGAGAGAACCGAAGCCCGCATTGCGTGGAGTCCCTGATCACTCGTCGTCGAGGATGTTGCGTGGCTCACATTACGAATGTTAGCGTATTGAGCATATTCACCGCTAGTGAGCAAATGCTCACCGGTCGACATCACGCGAACAGGCGATGCTCATGGCGACACGCAACAAGACACCGGCACAGACCCGAGCCGAGGCGACGCATTCCGATGCCGGTACCTCTTCACGTTCGACGTCCCGCGCGACGTCGGATAGTGGATCGGATCTGAGGTTGCTGGTCCGGGCGGCAACGATGTACCACCTCGAGGGCCTGACCCAAGCCGAGATCGCCGCGCGTCTCGGCGTCTCACGCCCGACCGCCGGGCGGCTGGTGGCACGTGCTCGGGCGCAGGGCCTCGTTCAGGTGACGGTCTCGGCTCCGCCGCACCTCTCCGCGTCGATTCACACCGATCTCGAGCGGAGTGTCGAGCGGGCTTTCGGACTCGACGAGGCGCTGGTCATCGATGAGGTCGCCGACGGGACCACGTCCGGTAACGCAGCACTCGGTCGGGCCGGGGCTTCGGTCCTCGCACGCCGCATCCAGTCCACGGACACATTCGGATTCACCTGGGGCCCTGAACAAGTCGCGGTCGCCGATGCGATGAGCGCCTCGGGGTCGTGTCAACGGGTGGTCCAGATGGATGGTTCGATGACATCCGTCGAGTACCACACCGGCGTCGATCACGCGCTCGCGAGATTCTCCGAACGACTGCATGCGCAACCACTGCGGCTGGTCGCCCCGCTCTACGTCGATGCAGAGACCGTTACCGCCCTCAACCGCGATTCGATTCTGTCCCAATCGCTTTCCGCAGCGCGAGGTGCTCACATCATGCTCTTCGGAGTGGGCTCCGTGTCCACCTCGACGACGCTGTTCGAGGGTGCGTACATCGACGCCATCGTGCTCGACGAGCTCATCGAGCTGGGCGCGGTGGGAGAGATCGGTGGACGCTTCTACGACGCGGCGGGCGAGCCCGTTTCATCGAGCCTCGTGGAACGGACGGTCTCTGTGCCGCTCGACGCCGTGCGCGCTTGTCCCACATCCATTCTCGTATCCGGTGGAGTTCACCGCCGTGAATCGATACTCGGAGCCCTGCGCGGAGGTTTCGCCACCATTCTGGTGACCGATACCGAAACCGCCGAATGGCTTGTCACGCAAGAGAAAGGCCGACAGTGAGGTCACTGAGACTCCGGAGCCATCGCGCTGTGCGACGACGGACGACATACATACTTGCCGCGGTGTGTGCCGCTGCATCACTCGCTTTCGTCACCGGGTGTTCGGGCGCGGGTTCGCTTGGCGGAGGCAGCCGAGAGGTCACCGTCGCCATGGTGTCGAACTCGCAGATGCAAGACGCCGTCAAGCTCTCCGAGCAGTTCGAACAACAGAATCCGGGTGTGCACGTCAAGTTCGTGACGTTGTCGGAGAACGAGGCACGAGCGAAGATCACCGCGTCGGTCTCGACCGGCGGTGGCGAGTTCGACGTGGTGATGATCAGCAACTACGAGACACCCATGTGGGCCAAATATGGCTGGCTGGTCAACCTGACGCCCTACATGAATGCCGATTCGTCCTACGACGCAGACGATTTCATACCGTCGCTCAAATCAGCACTTTCCTACAACGGGCAGATGTACTCGGCGCCCTTCTACGGTGAGTCGTCGTTTCTGATGTACAACAAGAAGCTCTTCGCAAAGGCGGGTGTGAATCTACCTGCCACCCCGACGTGGCCACAGGTCGCCGACGCAGCACGCCGTCTCACCAACGACCAGACAGCGGGAATCTGCCTACGTGGCAAGCCCGGATGGGGCGAGGTGCTTGCGCCGCTCAACACGGTGATCAACGCGTACGGCGGACGTTGGTTCGACGAGGACTGGAACGCTCAACTGACCAGCCCGGAGGTCGAGGCGGCGGTGCAGATGTATGTCGACACCGTTCGCAGGTACGGCGAGGCCGGCGCATCGTCTTCCGGTTTCCAAGAATGCGGAAACCTGATGTCGCAGGGGCAGGTTGCGATGTGGTACGACGCCACGTCAGCGGTCTCGGTTCTCGAGAGTCCAGACGACTCCACGATCGCCGGCGACGTCGGCTACCTACCCGCGCCGACCATGGCCAAGAATGACAACGGGTGGCTCTACACCTGGTCACTCGGTATCCCGTCGAGCAGCGACAACAAGGACGACGCCTGGAAGTTCATCGACTGGATGACCAACAAGAGCTACATCCAGCACGTCGCAACAACACTCGGTGCGACGCACGTGCCGCCGGGTAGCAGAATGTCGACCTACCAGTTGCCCGCTTATCAGAAGATCTCGCAGCCGTTCGCCGAGCAGACGCTGTCGGCGATGCAGGCGGCAGATCAGCTCAAGCCGACGCTCAAGCCGGTGCCCTACACCGGAATCCAGTTCCTCGCGATCCCAGAGTTCCAGGACCTCGGTACCCGTGTCAGCCAACAGATCTCGGCCGCGATCGCAGGTCAGATCAGTGTTCATGACGCACTGGAGCAGGCGCAGCAGTACGCGCAGGTCGTCGGTAAGTCCTATCAGAGGGAGAGGTAGACCATGGCGACTGCAGTCATGACACCGCCGGCGCAACCCGATGCCGGTTCGGGTAAGGCGGTAACGTCCAAGCGCGACCAGATCACGCGCGCCGAGGGTTGGCGCAGGCGGGGACCGCTGCTACCCGCGCTGATCTTCATGATCGTGGTGACACAGATTCCGTTCGTGTTCACCCTCTACTACTCGACACAGTCCTGGAATCTGGTGCGCCCCGGTTCGCGTCGATTCGTCGGACTCGACAACTACGGCGCCGTCTTCTCCGATAGTCAGTTCTGGAAGGTCACGCTCAACACCATCGTGCTGATTGTGGGAACGGTGCTGATCTCGGTCGCATTGGGTCTGCTCTTCGCGCTGCTGCTCGACCGAAAGTTCTTGGGGCGAGGGATCGTACGCACCCTGCTCATCACCCCATTCCTGGTGACACCCGTTGCGGCGGCACTTCTGTGGAAGACCAGCCTTCTCTCGCCGACCAATGGTTTGGTGAACTGGGCGTTGAGCCCCTTGGGAATTCACGTCGACTGGCTGTCGCAGTTCCCACTCATGAGCGTGATGGCCGAATTGATCTGGCAGTGGACGCCGTTCATGATGCTTCTCATTCTCGCTGGGCTGCAGTCGATGCCGCGCGACATCCAGGAGGCAGCGCGAGTCGACGGTGCGACCAGCTTCCGGCTGTTCCGCGAGTTGACGCTCCCGCACCTGCGTCGCTTCATCGAACTGGGCACAGTACTCGGTGCGATCTATCTGGTGAACACCTTCGATGCGGTCTACATGATGACGGCGGGCGGGCCGGGTGTGGCCAGTTCCAACCTGTCGTTCTACATCTACCAGCGGGCGTTCCTCGGATTCGACATCGGCCAGGCCGCCGCGATGGGTGTCGTCACCGTCATCGGGACGATAGTCGTTGCCTCGCTGGCACTTCGACTGATCTTCAAATCATTCACCGGAACCGAGGAGGCAGCCTGATGACCGCCACCGCCACCCCGACAACGTCGACGTCTCCCTCGACGCCGACCCCGACCATCCGACGTCGACGCGATCCGCGCGGCGGTGTGCTGACCGCGATCACCTGGATACTCGCCATCGGGTTCTTCTTCCCGGTGTTGTGGATGGTGCTGACGGCGTTCAAGCAAGAGAGTGACGCGGCTACCAACCCGCCCACCTTCTTCTTCACGCCCACCCTGCAGCAGTTCCGCAATGTGTTCGACGCCGGGATCGGCACCCCGCTGCTGAATTCGTTGTGCGCCACCGTGGTCTCGACGATCCTGGTGTTGCTTCTCGGTGTACCAGCAGCTTTCGCGCTGTCGCTGCGCCCGGTGCGTAAGACCAAGGACGCGTTGTTCTTCTTCATCAGTACGAAGATGTTGCCCATCGTCGCGGCGATCATCCCGCTGTACGTGATCGTCGGAAAACTGGGGATGCTCGACAACGTCTGGACGTTGATCATTCTGTACACGGCGATGAACCTGCCGATTGCCGTGTGGATGATGCGGTCGTTCTTCCTCGAAGTGCCCGGAGAACTCTTGGAGGCGGCCAGTATCGACGGCGCGAGTATGTGGACCGCCGTGCGCGAGGTGATCTTGCCGCTCATCTCACCCGGTATCGCCGCCACTGCACTGATATGCGTCATCTTCTCGTGGAACGAGTTCTTTTTCGCCGTCAACATGACCGCGGTCAACGCGCAAACCATGCCGGTCTTCCTCACCGGGTTCATGTCCGGGCAGGGACTGTACTGGGCGCAACTGTCCGCGGCGTCGGTGTTGACCGCACTTCCCGTCGTCGTCTGCGGGTGGATCGCGCAGAACAAGCTCGTCCGCGGCCTGTCCTTCGGCGCCATCAAGTAGTCACTAGACAATCCAACATCTTTCAGCACACACAGGAGTTCACAATGGCTTCCATCACCTACGACAAGGCCTGCTGCGTCTATCCCGGCGCCGAGAAACTGGCTGTCGACTCACTCGACCTCGATATCGAGGACGGCGAGTTCATCGTTCTGGTCGGTCCGTCGGGATCAGGCAAGTCGACTGCCCTTCGAATGCTCGCAGGGCTCGAAGAGATCGACTCCGGCGCAATCCATATCGGCGGGAACAGCATGGTGGGTGTTGCACCCAAGGACCGGGACATCGCGATGGTGTTCCAGAACTACGCGCTGTACCCCAACAAGACGGTCGGGGAGAACATGGGATTCGCGCTCAAGATGCGGGGAGTACCCGCAGACGAGCGTAAGGCCAAGGTCGCCGAAGCGGCAAAGCTACTCGACCTCACCGACTTCCTCGATCGCAAACCCGCAAAGCTCTCGGGCGGGCAACGGCAACGAGTGGCGATGGGCCGTGCGATCGTGCGTGAACCGCAGGTGTTCTGCATGGATGAGCCGTTGTCGAACCTCGACGCCAAGCTGCGGGTGCAAACCAGAACTCAGATCGCGGCACTGCAGCGTCGGCTCGGCACCACGACGGTGTATGTCACCCACGACCAGGTCGAGGCCATGACGATGGGCGATCGGGTTGCGGTACTGAAGAACGGAGTGCTGCAACAGTTCTCCACTCCGACCGAACTGTATGACCGACCTCGTAACGCCTTCGTGGCCGGCTTCATCGGATCGCCGTCGATGAACCTGTTCACCGCTCCGGTCACCGACGGCGCTGTGGGGATCGGTAACGCAAGTGTGGATCTTGACGCGGAATCTCAAGCGGCGCTGCGTAAGTCTGGCGTGTCATCAGTGACTGTTGGTATTCGGCCGGAGCACCTCGCCCTGGCAGACGACGGAGATTCGGGTATCGACGCCGACGTCGCTCTTCTCGAGGAACTCGGTAGTGAGACCTACGTGTACGCGTCCCTGGTGGACGACTCGATCAGGAATCTCGACGGCGATCCGATGACCGTGGTGATCCGCTCGGCCGATCGCGCGCCGGCCAAGCGGGGCGACGGTATCCGACTGCGCCAAGCCGATCGCGCGGTACACCTCTTTCATCCCGAGACGGGGGAGCGGCTGAACTGATTCCTCTTGCCATCTGTGCAGGTGGCACTGCCCTTTCGGTGGTCTGAGAACCACTTCGATGGTTTACGCGCCTGGTTTGGGTACGTAGACTCCGCGAGTGCATGGGCCGCGGCGTGGTTTCGTGCCAACCCGCCATCTGCAGGCCGGTACGAGTTTCCCTGCGGCCCCGCTGCATGAGCACTCGAACATGGCGAAATGCAGATTGAGGGAAGGATCAGCGTTGATCACAGAAACTCGAACGGCCAGCCGCCCGGTGGATGTGTACCGAACACGTCTTGCCGATCACGGAGAGATAGAACCCCGCCCACACCCTGTCGTCTGGGAGCACGACGCACGAGGGCCGCTGTCGGTTGCCGAGGTTGACGGCTACCGCGACCGTGGCTACCACGTCGCCGAAAATGTGTTGTCCGACAGCGACATCGACACGTGCCTTACAGAGGTCGCGGCCATCACCGACAGGCTGGGCGTCGATGAACGCGTGGTTCGCGAGTCGTCGAGCGGCGACGTGCGTTCACTTTTCGCGGTCCACCAGCTCAGCGACGCGATCGCCGAGATGTGTGATCGCACCGAAATCGCCGGTATCGCAAGGCAAATACTTGGCGACGACGTCTACATCCACCAGAGTCGCATCAACCTCAAACCAGGATTTGCGGGTGGCCCGTTCTACTGGCACTCCGATTTCGAGACGTGGCACGCCGAGGACGGCATGCCGACACCGCGTGCACTCAGCGTTTCGCTTGCTCTGACCCCGAATCTCGTCACCAACGGCGCGTTGATGATCATCCCGGGTTCCCACGAGCAGTTCGTCGGGTGCGTCGGACAGACTCCAGACGGCTACCACAATCAGTCACTGGTGTCGTACCGCCCGCCGTTCGGGACGCCCGAGGAATCCGACGTGACGGCGTTGGCGGACGAGCATGGCATCGACATGATCACCGGCCCTGCGGGTACGGCGCTGTATTTCGATTCGAACTGCATGCACGCGTCGTCGGGCAACATCACGCCCTATCCGCGCAGCAACCTCTTCGTCGTGTTCAATGCGAAATCGAATGCGCTGCAAGCACCTTTCGCGTCCGGCGCGCCACGCCCGGACTATCTGGCTCATCGCTGAGTGAACGCGAAAAGTGGGGGACGAGAACTCGTCCCCCACTCTCGGTGAGATGCTCGTGCGCGTATCTGCCGACCGTCAGTTGGCGGCGGGCACCGCCGGAGCGTCGTCCGACGACACCGCAGTCGGTACCGGCTGCGGGCCGCGCTTGGGAATCGTGAGCGTGATCGCGGCGCCGACGAACGCCGCGATCGCTCCGACGAGGAAGCACAGACGGAACGACGTGTGCGACGGCATGTCCTGGCCGCCGAGCGACACCGTTGCAGTGGTGAGCAGGACCGCCATGACGGCCGATGACACCGTGGTGCCGATCGATCGCATCAAGCCATTGAGGCCAACTGCCGCACCGGCTTTGGTCATCGGAACTGAACCCATGATCAGTGTCGGCATGGCCGCGTACCCGATTCCGACGCCGGAGGCCGCGATGATCGACGCGACCATCAGCTGCCACGGCGAGTTCATCAGGAACAGTGCGATCAGGTAGCCGACGCCGAGAACGGTAGCGCCGATCACCAGGGTGTACTTGGCGCCGATCTTGTTGATCAGGATGCCCGACACCGGCGAGAAGACCAGCATCATCAGGCCACCGGGAGCCATCCAGAGTCCCGCTGCCAGCATCGTTTGGCCGAGTCCGATCCCGGTTTCCTTCGGCATCTCGAGCAGAGCTGGGATGACGACCGATTGCGCCATCATGCCGAAACCGATCGCGATCGCGGCGATGTTGGTCAGCAGCACCGCAGGCTGCGCGGTGGTGCGCAGGTCGACGAGTGGGTCGGACGCGCGCAACTGATAGAAGCCCCAGGCGATCAAGACGACGATGCCTGCCGCGAGAAGGCCGAGCGTCGTACCCGATGCCCAACCCCAGTCATTTCCCTTCGAGACTGCGATCAACGCAGCACACAGACCGATGGCCAGGCCGATCGCGCCGATGATGTCGAGCCGACCGCCCGCGGCGTCGGGAACATGTGGCACGACGAAGATGACCAGCAGCAGCACGACTGCGCCGAGTGCCGCAGCAACCCAGAACAGGGCGTGCCAGTTCCACGTCTGCGCGATCCATGCCGAGAGCGGCAGACCGATTGCGCCGCCAACGCCGAGGGTGGCACTCATCGCGGCGATGGCCATCGACGTGATCTTCGGTGGGGTCACCTCACGCATCAAGCTGATACCGACGGGGATGAAGCCCATCGCGAGACCCTGGATGGCGCGTCCCACGATCATCGGAATGACCGAGTCGCTGAGCGCACACACAACAGAGCCGACGACAAGTAGGACGCCCGAGCCGACCAGTACGCGCTGCTTGCCGAACATGTCACCGAGTCGGCCCGCGATGGGCATGGCCACGGCCGCGGCGAGCAGCGTTGCGGTGATGACCCACGAGGCGTTCGAGCGCGACGTGCCGAGCAACTGTGGCAGTTCAGGCTGGATCGGGATCACGAGCGTCTGCATCAACGCGGCGACGAGTCCGCCGAGGCAGAGGACGATCACGGTGGCGACCGCGCCGGTCGCGGTCTTGTTCTCCACGTGCGGCAGCGAATTCTCCGCAGCAGGGGATGATTGAGTGTCGGACATGAACACCTCCTTGGGATATGCACACTACATATGTAAACTACATATGCCTAATCCCTTAGGATATTTCGGACATACTGGACAGCGTTGAGGGCGAAGGGAATTCGTGTGACAAGGGAACGCGTGAGCGGCGCCGACGACTCGAGCGATGATTACGCACCCTGGCCGTCGCCGCTTTATCGCGATCTCGCCGAGGAATTCCTCCGCATGACCCGTCGTCGCTCGCACGTCGATCCCGACTCGATCCTCGAGGTCTCCGCTTTCAACCTGCTGTGGATACTGTCCGACGGCAAACCTCGCACGCTCCGACAGTTGACCGACGCGATGCAACTGGAGCAGTCGACCGTCAACCGGCAGGTGAACGCGGCGATCAAGCACGGCCACCTCGAGCGCTTCGACGTCGCGGGATCGATCAGCAAGCAGGTCAGGCCGACCAGAGCGGGTCTCGACGCTTTCGAGCACGACGGCCTGCTGCGCGCGCGACGCCTCGAGCGTGTGCTCTCCGACATGGGTCCCGGATCTCCCGAGGCGCTGTTTCGCCAACTCCACGCGTTCAACAACGCGTATGACCGTACGCTGGCCGACGACGACCGCGACAGGCGGCGACACGGATAGGAGGCACGATGGCCGACGCTCCGCGTCGCTACGTGGTCACCGGAGCCGCCTCCGGAATGGGTTCGGCAGTGGCGGAATCCCTTCGGACACAAGGTCACACCGTCATCGGCGTCGACCAACGAGATGCCGACATCATCGCCGACCTCGCGACGCCCGACGGTCGACGCGCCGCAATAGCGGCCATTCTCGCGCTCTGTGACGGTGTACTCGACGGCGCCGTGCTAGCCGCGGGAGTCGGCCCCAGGGCGGGTGCAGAACGCGCGATTGTCGAGGTCAACACCCTCGGTGTCACAGAACTGCTCACCGGGCTCCGCGACGCGCTCGCGGCGTCGAACAAGGCGAAAGTGGTTGTCTTCGGTTCCAATTCGACGACCTCGACACCGTTCGTGCCGAAGTCCGCGGTGCGGAAACTACTGAAGGGCGACGCCGCAGCCGCGGCCACGATCATTCGACGCCGCGGTAGGGCGCTATCAGGACCGGTCGCTTACGCGGCGTCGAAACTCGCTGTGACCCAATGGTGTCGTGTGCACGGTACCGATCTCGACTGGGCAGGTGCGGGTATCCGGCTCAATGTCATCGCTCCTGGGCCCGTGATGACCCCGCTGCTGCAGGCGCAGCTCGAAGGGGCGTCGGGTAAGAACGTCCGGTCGTTCCCGGTTCCGTTGCGCGAGTACGGCACGTCGGAGCAGCTCGCTGCGTGGGTCATGCTCATGCTGTCGTCGGGTGCCGACTTCATGTCGGGATCGGTGGTCACGGTCGACGGCGGCACGGAGGCGTATCTCCGGTCGCGCGATTGGCCGGTCCGGCTGCCGTTGCACGAGATCCCTCGCACTTTGTGGCGTATGTACCGGGCTCCCAAGGAGGGTCGCGTTGTCAATTACTGAAGGCTCATCACCCGAGAACGATTGGGTGCCAGGAGCTCTCGACGGTCTCGTTGTCGCCGACTTCACCCGCGTGCTTGCCGGGCCATACGCGACGATGATGCTCGCAGATCTCGGCGCCGACGTCGTCAAGATCGAGCGTCCGGGGGCGGGCGACGACACCAGAACGTGGGGGCCGCCATTCACCGCTGACGGCACCGCAACCTATTTCGCGTCCGTCAACCGCAACAAGAAGTCGGTGACGCTCGACCTACGCGATCCGGACGATCTGGCCCGTGCGCGCGAGATCGCGCTGCAGGCCGACGTCGTGATCGAGAACTTCCGGGCCGGGACGATGGAGCGACTCGGTCTCGGATACGACCAATTACGCTCGGAAAGACCGGATCTCGTGTACTGCTCGATCACCGGATTCGGTCGTGACGGGGGCGCAGCGTTGCCCGGATACGACCTGCTGGTTCAGGCGGTCGGCGGATTGATGAGTGTCACCGGATCGGGACCCGACGAGCCGGTGAAGGTAGGAGTCGCCGTCGTCGACGTACTCGCGGGTCTGCACGCGGGCTTGGGAATCCTTGCCGCACTCCGCCATCGCGACCGGACCGGCCAGGGGCAGCGCGTCGACGTCGACCTGTTCTCGGCGTCGTTGTCGTCGTTGGTCAACCAGGCGTCTGGGTTTCTCAACGCAGGTGTGGTCCCTGCGCCAATGGGCAACCGCCATCCCAGTATCACTCCCTACCAGGTGTTCTCGACGGCAACCCGTCCAATCGCGTTGGCGGTCGGCAACAACGGCCAGTTCGAGAAGGCTGTCGCGGTGCTGGGTCGCCCGGAACTGGCTGCGGACGAACGCTTTACGTCGAACTCGGCGCGGGTCGCCCATCGCGACGAGTTGATTGACGAGATCACCGCCGTGCTCGTCACCAAGGACGCCGATCACTGGTATGCCGAATTCACGGCGGCGGGAGTGCCTGCGGGACCGATCAACTCGGTAGCCGAGGCCTTTGACTTCGCTGACGAACTCGGCATCGACGTGCGCGCCTCCACCCCGGACAGCGCGATCGTGACGACCGCGAACCCGATACGAATGTCGGGTACGCCGGTCACCTATCGCAGCGGACCGCCGGAACTAGGCGCCGACAACAACTAGGCGCCGACAACGAGGACTGAGGTCACTCGTTGTGATCCTTGGGCCAGTCGCCCTCGGTGATCAGCTCTTCGAAGTTCTTGAGGAGATGCGGATTGAGCTCGTCCTCGACGGCCTTCTCGTAATTGCCGTCCCACTTGGCGAACCACTTCTCGTCGCGATCCATCAGATAGATCGGCCAGCCGTGCGTGATGATCAGTTCGTCGGAGTACAGGTCCGTCGACCCGTCGTCACGCATGTACCAGTACTTCTGGCCTGAGTCGTAGAACGCGGCCAGTTCTTCGGCCGTCACGAAGTATGTGCCGTCTGCCTGCCTCATGGCGACGATCCTACGGAGTCGGGCGGGCCTGCGGGCCGTACTCGACACACGGGTGGTGGGCGGTGGTGGCGAGTACGGGCGTCGACAGGGCACGATTGGTATGCGCGGGTCGCCATGAGTCCACCTCCGCCATGACAGTCCCTGTTGTTGTGTGCCCAGATCGTTGTTCCCAGAGAGGTGCCGTGTGTCATCCGTGCTGATCGACGTCGCGCAGCTTGCCGACGCCATGCTCTCCGACACCCCGCCGGTCGTGCTCGACGTCCGGTGGCAACTCGGCGACGACGACGGTCATGCGCGCTACCGCACTGGACACATTCCGGGAGCGGTGTATGTGGACCTCGACTCCCAACTCGCCGGACCGCCTTCGCCCGAGGCCGGGCGGCATCCGCTACCCGAGATCGATGCGCTGACCGAGGCCGCGCGGTCGTGGGGCATCGACGACACCTCACCCGTCGTGGTCTACGACGACAACGGCAACCTCGCCGCCGCCCGCGCGTGGTGGCTCCTCCGGTGGGGCGGCCACCGCGACGTTCGCCTTCTCGACGGCGGTCTCACGGCATGGCGCGATTCCGGCATGCGTTTGTCGACCGGCGACACCCCCGTCCGGCCAGGAAGCGTCACACTGCGGGCGGGATCACTGCCGACCGCCACTATCGACGACGTCGCGGCGCTCGGTTCCGATCACTCAAAGACAGTCCTCGTCGACGCGCGGGCAGCCGAACGCTATCGCGGTGAGGTCGAACCCATCGACCCAAGAGCGGGGCACATTCCAGGCGCGATCAGCGTCCCCACCAGTGAGAACGTCGACGAGTCCGGACGCTTCCGCGCCGCGTCGGAACTGCGTGAGCGGTTTGCGCAGGCCGGCGTCACGGATGGATCGGCGGTCGTCGCCTACTGCGGTTCGGGCGTGAATGCCGCACACGAGATCGCCGCGCTGGAGATCGCCGGATTGTCGGGGACTCTGTTTCCCGGCTCGTGGTCGCAATGGTCGGCCGACCCTGCGCGTCCAGCGGAGATATGACCGAACTGGAACCTGAACACCATCGAATTCGACGAATGTACTGCGAGAACAGGGTGACACTGGTCACGAACGCGTGCAGAAGGCTGCGCGGCTCCGACCTCCATCACGATGCACAGCTCTGAGACGTAAACGGCTCAGAGTTCACCACCGGGTTACGTCCGGACTGACGAACGAAAAGAGTGAGTAGATGCGCGACTTCCATTGTTCCAACTGTGGACAGCAGCTGTCCTTCGAGAACACTGTCTGTCTCAATTGCGGGCGCAACCTGGGGTTCCACCTGCCCAGCCACACGATCCAGGTACTCGACGACGACGAGAAGGGCTCCGTCGAGGGCGCGACCATCGTGCGCTGTGCCGACAACCTGACCGCCGCGTGCAACTGGATGGTCGAGGAGGGTCCGGAGCTGCCGGCGCTCTGTGAATCGTGCCGCTTGACGCGCACCAGGCCGTCGGATTCCGACGAGCAGGCGATGGCCGCCTTCGCCGAGTCCGAAGGCGCGAAGCGTCGGGTGATCTACGAGCTCGACGAGCTCAAGCTCCCGATCTTCGGCAAAGACACCGACCCGGAGACCGGGCTCGCATTCGACCTGCTGTCGAGCCGCGATCAGCCGGTCACCACCGGCCACGCTGACGGCGTGATCACGCTCGACCTCGCCGAGGGCGATGACGTGCACCGCGAGCGCCTGCGCGTCTCGATGGACGAGCCGTACCGCACGTTGATCGGGCACTTCCGTCACGAGATCGGGCATTTCTATCAGATGGTTCTGGTTGGCGATGGCCCGAACCTCGTGCGCTACACCGAGCTTTTCGGTGACCCCAATACGAGCTACCAGGACGCGATCGATCGTCACTACAACGACGGCCCGCCGGAGAACTGGGAACAGGACTACGTCTCGTCGTACGCGACGATGCATCCGTTCGAGGACTGGGCGGAGACGTTCGCTCACTACCTGCACATCCGCGATACCCTCGACACCGCAGCCGCTTTCGCGCTGGCACCCGCGGGCGCGACGCTGGAGGCAGATCTGCCGGGCAAGGTCGGTTTCGAGCGGATCATCGACTGGTGGCTGCCGTTGACCTGGGCGCTCAACCAGATCAATCGTTCGATGGGACATCAGGACCTGTACCCGTTCGTGCTGCCGCCGAAGGTGCTCGAAAAAATGGAGTTCATCCACGAACTCATCACCTCCGACGACCGTGCGGTGGTCGCGCAGTAGTCATGCCCGGGCCGGTGCTCTACGAGGTCGACGGGCCGGTCGTCACCATCACGCTCAACCGGCCCGAAGTACGCAACAGCGTCGACGGGCCGACGGCGGGTGCGCTGCGAGCTGCCTTTCACC
Source organism: Gordonia sp. 852002-50816_SCH5313054-c (assembly GCF_001665925.1). Taxonomy (NCBI): domain Bacteria; kingdom Bacillati; phylum Actinomycetota; class Actinomycetes; order Mycobacteriales; family Gordoniaceae; genus Gordonia; species Gordonia sp. 852002-50816_SCH5313054-c. The sequence continues at coordinate 58,722 of NZ_LZTE01000055.1, read as the reverse complement.
GATTCGACGACGATCCGGACGTCAAGGTTGCGGTCCTCGCCGGTGCGGGCGGAACATTCTGCGCTGGAGCTGATCTCACGTCGGTCGGCGATCCGTCACGCCGCAACGACCTCGACGCCGACGGCGGGGGAGACGGTCCGATGGGGCCGACCCGAATCGCGTTGTCCAAGCCGGTGATTGCGGCGGTCAGCGGATACGCGGTGGCCGGCGGGTTGGAGTTGGCGCTGTTCGCCGATCTCCGTGTGGTCGAAGAGGACGCGACGCTCGGCGTGTTCTGCAGACGGTGGGGCGTGCCGCTTATCGATGGCGGCACGGTCCGCCTACCGCGCATCGTCGGCCTGGGCCGGGCGCTCGACCTCATCCTCACCGGAAGGCCGGTCGACGCCGAGGAAGCCTTGGCGATTGGGTTGGCCAATCGGGTTGTGCCGCATGGTGAGTCATTGGACGCTGCTCGTGAACTCGCGCAGCAGATCGCGCAGTTCCCGTTCGAATGCGTGCTCACCGACCGCGCATCGGTCTACGCGGGACTCGACCTCCCCCTCGGCGACGCGCTCCGCGCCGAGGGGGAGGCGGGCGTACCCATCGTCGAACGCGAAGGCGTCGCCGGTGCAGCGCGCTTCGCGGGCGGCGCGGGACGTCACGGCAGCTTCTCGAGCGGACCACGGTCAGGATCGCAGTGAATTCAACTCTGTGATCGAGTGAGCGTCGGCACTACCGTCCACTGAAGTTCAGCCCGACTTCCTTGACGACGGAGATGCCACCCGTGACCCTGCATGTGCGAAGTGAGGCGTGGCCGCGCCACGAGCGCAGCCCGTCGAGAACCGCTGTCGTACAAGCAGGTTCCGGAGCCACGTCTCGTGGCGGCGTCCGTGTTCCACGGCCGTCGGCGCGCGTTATCCGTCTGCTACGTCAGTCGTCGGGTTTGATCGTCGTGGTCTTCGTGTGGCAACTCGGTGCCCGCGCATGGTTGGGTGCCACGACACCCGCGCCGACCGAGGTGCTGTCCGCCGGTTGGGAACTGACGCGAACCGGTGAGATCTGGCAACACCTGGCAGCGTCGACGCGACGAGTCGCCATCGGTCTGGCCATCGGCATCACCATCGGAACCCTGCTGGGTGTCGCCGCAGGGCTGGCTCGCGTCGCCGAGGACTTCATCAACGCCCCGGTGCAGGTCTTGCGCATGATGCCAGCAGTTGCGCTGGTTCCGGTGTTCATCATCTGGTTCGGGATCGACGACGTCTTCAAGATCGCGCTCATCATCGTGGCACCGATCTTCCCGATGTACGTCAACGTGTTCGCAGGTATCCGAAGCGTCGACCAGAAGCTGATCGAAGCAGCAGAGTCGTTGAACCTGAACCGATTCGAGCTGATGCGCTTCATCCTGCTGCCCGGCGCGCTGCCTCAGGCGTTCGTCGGTCTACGGCAGGCGCTGGGCATCGGGTGGCTCGTGCTCGTCGTCGCCGAGATGCAGACGACGCCGGTGGGTCTCGGCTATCTGATGAACGACGCCAAGGAGTATCTGCGCACTGATCAGATCTTCCTCGTTCTGGTGATCTACGCAATTCTCGGTCTGCTCACCGACCTCGCGGTGCGACTTCTCGAGAAGCGTTTCTTGTCCTGGCGCAACGGGTTTGCGGGACGATGACCGACACCGTAGCGGCCCAAGCCGCATCATCGTCCGGCATCGAGACGACCAGGGACAGCGGTGTTGTCGTCGAGAACGCAGGCAGAACGTTCGGCGATCGCGACGTGCTGCGCAACGTCGACCTTCGCATCGGAGCTGGAGAGTTCGTCGCGCTGTTGGGTGCGAGCGGTTCTGGCAAGAGCACGCTGCTGCGCGGAATCGGCGGTCTCGACGACGGATTCACCGGAACTATCGAAGCCCCGACTGCCAAAGCGATTGTCTTCCAGGAACATCGATTGGTTCCCTGGCTTCCGGTGTGGCGGAACGTCGCACTCGGCCTGCGGGGTGCGCGGCCCCGTGACCGATCGGTGCAGGCGTTGGCCGAGGTCGGTCTCGCGTCGAAGGAGAATGCGTGGCCGACCACGCTCTCCGGGGGTGAGGCGCAACGAGTTGCTTTGGCGCGGGCGCTCGTACGTGAACCCGACCTGCTACTCCTCGACGAACCGTTCGGTGCGCTCGATGCGCTGACACGACTGAACGCCCAATCGCTCGTCGAAAAGCTCTGGCAGCGGCATCGCCCCGCCACGCTGCTTGTGACCCACGATGTTGAAGAGGCTGTGCTGCTTGCGGATCGCGCACTTGTGCTCCGCGACGGACGGATCGCCGAGGACATTCCCGTCGATCTCGACCGTCCGCGAGACGTCACGGAACCGAGGTTCGTCGAACTACGCAGAACACTGCTGTCCGCGCTCGGCGTCGGACGGGGCCCAGATGGCACACACACTCGAGAACCGGAGAACCCTGATGACTGAGCAACTCACCCTGCAGACGGACGTGCTCGTTCTTGGCGGTGGACCGGCCGCGGCGTGGGCTGCGTTGAATGCCCGAGACCGAGGTGCCGAAGTGGTCCTCGTCGACAAGGGCTACTGCGGTACGTCGGGAACCACTGCGCCTGCGGGAACGGGAGTCTGGTACGTCGTCCCGGATCCCGAGCGGCGGGCGAAGGCCAAGGCTGATCGGGAGCAACTCGGTGGATACCTGGCCGACCACAACTGGATGGACCGGGTACTCGACCAGACGTACGCGAACATGCGACGTCTCGGCGACGAGGGCCGCTACCCGTACCCGATCGATGAGAAGACCGGCGAACCGATCCGCACCGGCCTTCAAGGCCCCGAATACATGAGGCGAATGCGAGCATGGCTGCAACGCAGAGGGGTTCGTATTCTCGATCACTCGCCAGCGCTCGAGCTGCTGGTCGACGACGCCGGCCGGGTGTCGGGCGCGGCGGGTGTACAGCGCCAGACCGGCGACGAGTACCGGATCAGCGCTGGTGCGGTGGTGCTGGCGACCGGAGGGTGTGCGTTCCTCTCACGCGCGCTGGGCACGAACGTCGACACCGGCGACGGCGCGCTGATGGCGGCCGAAGTCGGTGCGGAGTTTTCCGGGATGGAGTTCGGCAACGCATACGGGATCGTCCCGAAGGGTTCGACGATCACCAAGACGGCCTACTACGGGTACGCGAGCTTCTATCACGAGGACGGCAGGATCGTCGAAGGCGCGGGCTCGATGAGGGGACGCTCAGTGATCGCGCGAACCCTGTTGACGGAGAAGGTCTTCGCGCAGCTCGACCGTGCAGACGAGACGACCGCCGCCCAGATGAGGCTGGGCCAACCCAACTTCTTCCTGCAATTCGATCGACGCGGAATCGACCCGTTCACCCAGCGGTTCGAGGTCGATCTCCTCGCGGAGGGGACGGTGCGCGGCACCGGTGGGGTGAACGTGATCGACGACGACTGCTGGACCGGCGTCGAAGGCCTCTACGCCGCGGGAGACGCCGCAACGCGTGAGCGCATCTGCGGCGGCTTCACAGGGGGAGGCAGTCACAACGCCGCCTGGGCGATGTCGTCGGGCACCTTTGCGGGCGCGGGTGCGGCGCGAGATGCGTTGGCGCACGGGCGTCGAGCGGTCGTGTCACTGAGAGGTGCGGGACGAGTCGGACTCGGTGTCGGCGATACGATGCTGAACCCCGACGCCGTCGTCGTCTCCGCGCAGTCACAGCTCCTGCCGTTCGAGAAGAACTATCTACGTGACGGGAGCCGGTTGACGCCCGCGCTGGGTGAATTGAACAGTATTTGGGAGGCACTGTCGCACAGTGACTTCGGCGCGTCGACGGCTCGTGGGCGAGTCCTCACCAGGCAGGCCGCGGCGATCACCGCCGTCGGACGGTGGATCTACACGTCGGCCCTCGCGCGAACGGAATCGCGTGGGATGAGCTCGCGCGACGACTATCCCGCTCTCGACCCGGCGCAACACGGTCACATCCTCATCAAGGGACTCGACGACGTCGAGATCCGGTGCACGCCTGCGCTTCCGGGTTCGCTGCGGCCTCATCAGGTGCGAGTCGCATGATCGAACTGGTTCTCGCCGACGCGTGCATCGCATGCGACAAGTGTGTAAGTGTCTGCCCGACAAACGTGTTCGACTCGACAGAGTCAGGTATCCCCGTCATCGCACGCCAGGCGGACTGTCAGACGTGCTTCATGTGCGAGGCATACTGCCCGACCGATGCGCTCTATGTAAGCCCCGAGTCGACGCCGGTCGAAAACGTGGACCTGCTGCGCACCGACCTCATCGGCACCTATCGCGAGCACATCGGCTGGGGTAAGGGACGCGAACCCGGCAGTCGAACCGCGGTAGGACCCGAGATCCCACACGGCGACCCACCACCGAGGAACGCGGCACGTGTCGCCGCAGCAACCACGTCATCACACGAGACATCATGAAACGGAACACCATGAACCGCACACTGAGGATCCGCATTGTCGCGGTCCGCTTCTTCGCGCTCATCGGCGCCTCGCTTCTCGCGGGACTGGCGCTCACTGCCTGCGGCGGCCAACAGAACTCGAGTGCGCAGCGAGACGTCATCGACACGTTGCGCGTAGGCGTGATCGGTTCGGCGAACACCCTGACCGGGCCTATCGGGTATGCACACAGTCGAGGCCAATTGCTGCCTGCGCTCTCCTCTCTCGGGGTGAAGAACATCGAGGTCGTCAGCTTTCCCAACGGCCCAGATCTGAACCAGGCGCTCGTCGGAGGACGGCTCGACGTCGCACAGTATGGCGATACTCCCGCGCTGGTGGCGCGCGGCAGCGGTCTCGACACCCGACTCATCAACATCGAGCAGTTCAACCTCAACGCCGGTGTCGTCGCGAAAGACCCGACGATCAAGACCCTGAAAGATCTGCAGGGCAAGAAGATCGGTGTGCCCAAGGGGTCATACATTGATCGGTACCTCCAGGGAGCTCTGCAGGAGGAGGGCGTCACCGCTGAACTCGTGCACCTGTACCCGGCGGATCAGGAGGCTCCTCTGGGAGCGGGCGAGATCGACGGTGCCGCACTGCCGGGCGTCGTGCCATCGGTATCGCTGCAGACGTTTGAACTCAAGGGATTCCACCTCGTCGACTCCGTTTACCGGGACCATCCGCATCTCGCCGGAACATCGTCGACCGTCGCCGAGAGCGGCTTCCTCGACAAGCATCCGACGTTCGCCGCGACCTGGCAGCAACTGCACGCGAGCGCAGTGACGTACGCCAAGGCGCATTGGAACGAGTACGTGGACTTCGAGGTCAAGAACTCCAAGTCGCCCGCTGAGGCGATCCGTCAAGCCGCGAACCCCGACGGCTACTCGACCGAGCCATTCCCCGACGCAGGCGTCACATTGCTGCGCGGCACAAAAGAATTCCTCGTCGCGAAGAAGAGCATCAAGAAGGACTTCTCACTCGAGGACTGGTTCTATCGCGCACCAGCGTCGTCAAACTCCTGAGTAACGAAAGCGAAAACCTATGACCGACAACGTGATCAACGTTGATGCAGAGGGACGGGCGGGACCCAAGTTCGGTGTGTGGGCCAATGTGTACGGCACGTGGGCGTCGGCCCACCACCCCGATGACCCGGTCGACGCATCGTGGCGACGCAACCTGAACCTGATCCAGCAGGCCGAGAACCTCGGATACGACAGCACTTTGGTGGCCCAGCACCTGATCAATCCGTTCTCACACGACTGGGAACAGTTGGAGACCTGGACAGCGGTCGCGGCGCTCGCGGCGGCGACGACGAAGATCGAGTTGATCGCCGCGATCAAGCCATTGCTGTTTCATCCCGTCGTACTGGCCAAGCAGGCAGCGACGATCGAAGAGATCTCTCGCGGTCGGCTGTCGTTGAACGTGGTCAATGCCTGGTACAAACCCGAGATCGAGCGGGCGGGCATCGCCTTCCCCGAGCATGACGACCGATACGCCTATGGTGCCGAATGGCTCTCGGTCGTACGCAGGTTGCTGGCGGGCGAGGTCGTCGAACATCACGGAAAGTTCTTCGACATCGACGGCTATCAACTCAGTCCGACCGGACTCTACCGCGAACGGCCGCAGATCTACGTCGGTGGCGAGAGCGATCAGGCGCGTGACCTGGTCGCCCACCAGGGCGACGTGTGGTTCATCAACGGGCAACCAATCGACAGCGTGCGCGAGCTCATCGGATCAGTCGCCGCACGACCACGCCACGGCAATCCGGTGCGGTACGGGCTCGCAGCGTTCGTCGTGGCGCGTCCGACTGCCGCCGAGGCGCAGGCCGAACTCGACCGCCACTGGGAACTCAACCGACTCGACCAGGAGTACACGGCGTCGATCATCGCCGGCGCCGACGAGAAGGCGGTGATGTTCCAGACATTTGCGAAGTACCCGGCAATCGGGACGAACGGCGGAACCGCAGCGGGACTCGTCGGCAGCTACGACGAGGTGGCCGCCCGGATCGTCGACTTTCACAATGCTGGCATTGAGACTTTCATGCTTCAGTTCCAACCGTTCGAAGCGGACATGGAGCGCTTTGCCGGCGAAGTCATTCCGCGGGTCAGGGAGCGCATCGGGAGCGCCGAACTCCAAGTCAGTGCGTCGTGATCCAGCGCCAGCAGACGGCAGTCAGCGGGTGGCAAATCTAGTAATCAGTGCGAACGCAACCCTTGGAAATCGGTCCGACCTCGACTGAACTGGTGTAGTTGCGCCTACGGCGCGCCACCTGATGTCGCTCGACGCCTGGATGCGTCGAGCGACGAGATGCGTCGATCGAGGAGAGAGGCTTTACGTGAGCTCCCTGAAGTTCCACTGGTTCCTGCCCACCAACGGCGGTGACAGCCGCAACGTCGTCGGAGGTGGTCACGGCGTCGCTGCCGAAGCCGCTGGTCGACCGGCGTCGGTGCAGTATCTGGGACAGATCGCGCGCAGCGCCGAGCAGCTCGGCTTCGAGGCCGCGCTCACTCCGACGGGTGCCTGGTGCGAGGACGCGTGGGTCAGCACGGCCATGATCAGCAGCCTCTCCGAGCGTCTGAAGTTCCTCGTCGCATTCCGCCCGGGCATGACCGCCCCGTTCCTGGCCGCGCAGATGGCCGGGACGTTTCAGAACCTCTCCGGTGGTCGGCCCCTGCTCAACGTGGTCACCGGTGGCGAGGACGCCGAGCAGCGGATGTTCGGCGACTTCCTCGACAAGAAGCAGCGCTACGCCAGGGCCGACGAGTTCCTGGAGATCGTGCGACGGCTCTGGACCGGCGACACGGTGAACTTCGACGGCCAGTACCTCTCCGTCGAGAACGCGGTGTTGCACCAGATCCCGGATCCGTTGCCGCAGATCTACTTCGGCGGCTCGTCGCCCGAAGGAATCGCGGTGTCGGCGAAGCATGCCGACGTCTATCTCACCTGGGGCGAGCCGCCAGAGGCAGTGGCGGAGAAGATCTCTCGCGTCCGTGCCGCCGCAGAGGAGCAGGGTCGCGAACTGAAGTACGGAATCCGGTTGCACACCATTGCGCGCGACACCTCCGAAGCCGCGTGGGCCGAAGCCGATCGCCTGCTGGCCAACATCTCCGAAGACGACATCGCGCGCATCCAGGCGGGGCTGAGGCGCTCGGCGTCAGAAGGGCAGCAGCGCATGCTCGCGCTGAACAAGGGGTCCAAGGACGGACTGGAGATCTACCCGAATCTCTGGGCGGGCGTCGGCCTGGTGCGCGGCGGTGCCGGAACCGCGATGGTCGGTTCCTTCACCGAGATCGCCGAGCTGATCGAGGCGTATCACGAGGTCGGGATCGACGAGTTCGTGCTGTCGGGCTACCCGCATCTCGAGGAGTCGTACTGGTTCGGCGAGGGTGTACTTCCCGAACTCACCCGTCGCGGACTATGGGAGCACCCCGCCCCTGTCGCGGTCAGTGCCTCGGTTCCGTTCGGAGCGCAGGCACCGCTCAAGCGGGTGTCGGCATCGTGACGACCGCTGTCGTCGTCGGCAACCCGAAACCAGGCAGCAGAACTCTCGGCGCCGCAACGTATGTGGCCGCGGAGCTGTCGGGCTCTGAACCCGAGCTGATCGTCGACCTTGCAACACTCGGCTCGACGATCCTCGACTGGGGCGACGAGCACGTCAACGATCTCGTGACACAGGTCGGCCAGGCTGATCTCGTCGTATTCGCCAGTCCCACATACAAAGCCGCATATACCGGCCTGCTGAAACTCTTCCTCGACCGCTTCGCGGGCGGGACCGGGCTCTCCGGGATCGCGATTCCGTTGATGCTCGGCGGTAGCCCCGCACATTCGCTCGCGCCGGAACTCACCTTGCGTCCAGTTCTCACCGAGATCGGAGGCACGGTGCCGGGACGTGGTCTGTACGTCATCGATTCCGCATACGACGACCCTGCCGCATACGCCGAATGGCTCACTGCGACAAAGCCGATCGTCACCACATTGCTGAAGGCAGGCTCATGAGCGAACCGCGCACCGACCAGCTACAGACCAATCAGGATCTCGATCCCGCGCGTCTACGTAAAGCGTTCGGCATTTTTCCGACCGGCGTCGTCGCGGTTGCCGCAGAGGTCGACGGCCAGTTGACCGGCCTCGCCGCCAGCTCGTTCACCAGCGTCAGTCTCGACCCGCCGCTCGTGTCGGTCTCGGTGGCGTCGGGGTCCAAGACCTGGCCGGATCTTCGACGCGCAGCACACCTCGGCGTCACAATCCTCGCTGACCACCAGGGTGCCGCTTGTCGACAACTCGCCGGAGCGGTCGAGCACCGATTCGACGGCATCGCGGTGAAGGCATCCGACGAGGGCGCGGTGACTCTCGATGAGGGACTCGCGCATTTCGATTGCACCATCTACCGCGAGGTCGAGGCGGGCGATCACATCATCGTGCTGCTCGAGCTGCATGGCGTCGACCATCCGGAGACCGGAAACCCGTTGATCTTCCACCGCAGTGGATTCGGCAAACTCGCGCAGGCGGTCTAGTCCAGAGTCGCGATGAACGCCTCGGCGATTGCTTCGAGGCCCGCTTGATCGTCGGCTCCGAAGCGGTCGGGTACTGGACTGTCGAGGTCGAACACCCCGATCAGCTCGCCGTGGTGCACCAGTGGCACAACGATTTCCGACCGACTGTCCGCGTCGCAGGCGATGTGGTCGGGGACGGCGTGCACGTCGGCGACGCGTTTCGTGGTGCGGGTTCTTGCCGCCGCCCCGCAGACGCCGCGATCCAACGGGATGCGTACGCAGGCAGGTTTTCCCTGGAACGGGCCGACCACCAGCTCGCGGCCGTCGAAGAAGTAGAAGCCAACCCAATTGACCTGTGGCAGAGCTTGATAGACGAGTGCTGACAGGTTGGCCGCATTGGCTACGCGATCCGATTCGCCCTCGATGAGTGCGCGCGCCGCGCCGGCGAGCTCGGCATAGTCGATCGCGGGGTGGTCGGTGGGCGGGAGGGACTCGGTGCTCATGTCACCACTGTGCCCGCATCGGTGGTCGCTGCGCCAGCGTGGGTCTTCACGTATTGACCTGTGCCTTGCGTGCGAAACGTTCTTGGAGAGGGCCGAATACCGCCGGTTCGCCGAACCAGACGACGACGTCGTCGGCCCCGGCGCGACGCCACGTGTCGAGTTCGTCGACCAATGCGTCGACCTGGTCGGCGGTGCGGACGAAGCGTTTGATCGCCGTCGTGACGCGACCCTCGGTACGACGTTTGAGATCTGCTGCTATCACCCGGAACGTTGCAGGGTCGGTGCCCGAGTTGTTGAAGTAGATCGACTGCCAACGATCACCAAGGCGTACAGCACGATTCACCGCAGCAGTGGAGTGCCCGCCGATCGTGATCGGAATGCCCTGTGGGCGTACCGGAGTGGGATACCCGCCGCCGAAGCTGTAGTGCTCGCCCAACAGTCCGTCGGTGTTGCCTGCCCACAGGTGGCGCAGCACGCCGATCGCCTCGTCGGTTCGACGCCCACGATCGTGGAATTGCGCTCCCACGGCAGTGAATTCGTCTGCGTCCCACCCGACGCCGACCCCGAGTTCCAGCCGCCCGTCGCTCAGCGCGTCGACGGTCGCGGCCTGCTTCGCGACAACGAACGGATTCCGCAGGGGGAGAACGAGTATGGAGGTGCCCACACGCACGGTGGTCGTGTGTGCGGCGATGAACCCGAGCAGCACCAGTGGGTCGTACTCGGCGGCATACGCCGGATCGGGATGCTTGATCGGTGGCAGGACGTGCTCGGCCAGCCATACTCCGTCGAAGCCGAGGTTCTCAGCCGCGGTCGCGAGTTCGGTGAGCTGCTCGATGCTGCCGTCGTTGGGCAGTGCGACGTGAAAACCCATGCACACCATAGTGTGACGTACTCGTCCCACAGACGATCATTGTGCCCACGGCGATCACAAGTGGACCCGTTTGCAAGTCGCTGTCGCGGCGGTGATTACGGCGGGCGAACACAACTGTGGCCGGGAAGCCCCCGTGCTTCCCGGCCACAGTCGTGACGGTGCTACTGGCGTACGGTGCGCCCTCGGAGCGAGAGGTATGCGGCGATCAACACGATCGCCACGACGATGCCGACGATGAACGGGATGACCTCCCAGCCGCCGTTGGCGTTGCTGTACCCGAACTGGTAGGTCAGCCACGATCCGATGAGCGACCCCAGGACGCCGAGAACGATGGTCATGATGATGCCGATGTTCTGCTGGCCCGGCATGACAAGCCGTGCGAGTGCGCCGATGATCAGGCCGACGATGATGGCGCTGATGATTGTTCCGATCACGTGAAACTCCTCCGATAGCGGGCCCTGATCCCCCTTGGATGTTCCACGACTGCTTCATGGAAGGAAGGTCGATTCTTCGACGCATCCGCAAGGCCCCGAGTCAACGTACGACCGGGGACCAGCGGCAAAGCTCATCGCCGACCGCGTCGTGATCCAATCGCAATGTCGGACAAATGACCCATCTCGGCTGGGCACCGGTTGGTGCGCCGCGGGCGGGGACGCGCCGGCTCAATGCCGGTGTCGTCGGAGGTGCACCAGATGGGTGTCGCGCTCGTCGTTGACCCACGCGTAGTAGAAGCCGATGAGAATTCCGCCTCCGACGAAGTTTCCCAGCAGCACCGTGCCGAGATTGCCGAACACCAAACCTATTGGCATGTCGTGTTGGAAGCCGACGATCATGAACAGCACTGTGTTGGCCACAGAGTGTTCGAAATCAAGAAACGCGAAGACGAAGACGGCGGTGATCATCGCCATGCATTTCGCAATGTCCTCGGTCAGGTAACCGTTGTAGACGAGCAACATCGCGAGGTTGATCATGAAATTGCACAGCACGGCTCGGATGAACAGGTCGAGCCATCCGCTGAATCCGTTACTGAGGTAACCGGTCTTGACGTCGACCGCGTGCACCATCGCGTTGAGTACCGGACCGTCGAGAAGTGTTGTGCCGCGCAGCATCACAGCGATCAGCAGGCCGCCGAGGATATTGCCGAGATAGCAGAACAGCAGGATGCGCATGATCAGGACCGGCGTCACCCGTCGGTAGTAGGCGCCGACCGAGACGATCATCATGTTCGAGGTCAGTAGCTCGGACTTGGTGTAATAGATGAACACCAGCGCCCAGCCGAAGGCCAGCGCTCCGATGAGTTTGCCGACCGCGTGCAGTTGTCCGGGCGGATCGGTCATCGTGTCGAACGCGGCGACGATCGTGTAATTGATGACGTAGAAGATCGCGATGATGATGCCGGCCATCGCGGCGCGTTGGATGAAACGGCGCCGCAGATGGCCGGTCATTTTCTTCTTGGACTCGAGCACGTCGAGCGTTGTGCTGATGAAGAACTTGCCCGGGAAGAGCTTGTTCACATCGAACTCGGGGTCGCTCATGTGTCAACGGTTCCACAGCACATGCCATGGCGCCCGCTATACGTACACAACTGCGACCTCAGCGCGAGGCCATCGAAATTATTGTCGTGGCCTCGCGCTGACGACCGAATTGTGTACGTACCCGTCGATGCTCGGGGTCAGTCGGCGAGCGTAGCGGTGTCGATCACGAAGCGATACCGCACATCGCTACCGACGACGCGGTCGTAGGCGGCGTTGATCTCGTCGGCGCTGATCTTCTCGATCTCTGCTCCGATGCCGTGTTCGGCGCAGAAGTCGAGCATCTCCTGGGTGGCGGGAATGCCTCCGACCATCGATCCGGCGATCGAACGCCGGTTGGCCAGTAGCGAGAATGCCTTGATCTCGAGCGGATGCTCCGGAACCCCCAGCTCGACAAGGGTGCCGTCGATGGCCAGCAGTCCGAGGTAGTCGTCGAGGTCGAGGTTGACCGACACGGTGTTGATGATGAGATCGAACTCCCCGCGCAGGGTCCGGAAGGTCTCGGCATCCGTCGTCGCGTAGTAGTGATCGGCGCCGAAGCGTTCGCCGTCCTCCTTCTTGGACAGCGTCTGACTCAAGACGGTCACCTCTGCGCCCAGCGCGTGGGCGATCTTGACGCCGATGTGTCCGAGGCCGCCCAGACCGATGATGGCGACCTTCTTGCCCGGGCCCGCGCCCCAGTGCTTGAGCGGTGCATACAGCGTGACGCCCGCACAGAGCAGCGGTGCAGCGACGTCGAGGTCGACGCCCTCGGGGATCTTCAGCACGAAGTCCTCGGTCACGACGACCTGTTGCGAGTACCCACCGTGGGTGAACTCGCCCTCGTAGGTCTTGGAGTTGTAGGTCTGCACGACACCCGTGGTGCAGTACTGCTCGTCGCCGTTCTTGCACGCGGCACATTCACCGCACGAGTCGACGAAGCAGCCGACGCCGACGCGATCGCCGACCTTGTGCCTGGTCACCTCATCGCCGACAGCGGCGACCGTTCCGGCGATCTCGTGTCCTGGCACGACGGGGTAGGTGGTGCCGCCCCATTCGTTGCGGGCGGTATGGATGTCGGAGTGGCAGATCCCGGCGAAGGCGATGTCGATCAGGACGTCCTTCGGGCCGAGGTCCCTGCGCTCGATGGTGGTCTTCGATAGTGGCGCATCAGGAGCTGTTGCCCAGAAAGCATTGACGGTTGTCGTCACTGTGTTCCCTATCCGGCGTCCGCGGAATCCACGACGATCTGCCGGTGCCGCGGGCACCTCACTACATCCAGCGTGCCGACGTATTGCTGGATGCGCATGCGACTGTGTCGCGTGACACGCCAGGCCGAAGGGGACCGACTTGGTTTTGTCACAGGCAACCTGACTAGCATTCGCGTGTGACCGAATCGCCGGAGAAGACGACAGCAACGCTGCCCAACCGTCGATCCGACGACCCCAATGGCCGCGCACGACGCCTCTCACCTGGGGCGACGTCAATCGTTGCCGTCGTGGCGGGTGTGATCGCGATTGTTGCGGCTGTGCTCACGCCTTTCCTCCCGGTCACCACGACGACGGCAACCATCACGTGGCCGCAGGGTCAGCAGCTCGGTTCGGCAAACGCCGACATCACCTCTCCGCTCGTCGCCCAGATGGCGCAGGATCTCGACGTCACCATCCCGTGTTCGCTCCTGCGTTCTGCGCCGGCTGATGCGTCGTCGACGATCCTCACGACGATGCCGCCCGCTGCGAAGAACCAGCGGACATCGGCGCTGAACGTGACGGCAGACGCGAACACGGTGACGGTGACGATGCGTGGCGACACGGTCGCGTCTGCCCCGCGCGCCGACGTCGCGTCGGATCGGTGCACGCAGCTCCACATCTTCTCGTCGGCGGCGGGTTCGGGCGCACGCTTTGTGGGACTCGGACCGGTGCAGATGGCGCCGGAAGCCGACCGTCCGCAGGTGGCAGGCCTGTTCACCGACATCCCGACCTCGACGATCACCTCGACGCCCGGATTGTCGGCGCGCATCGTCGTCGACGATCGGTTCGATTCGAGTCCGTCGATCATCAAATGGCTCGTGATGATCGTCGGCGTCCTGGCGGCGATCGTCGCACTCGGTGCGCTTGCTCAACTCGACCGCATCTATGGCTACCACCGGCGAGTCGGTCGGGTGCGGTGGTTGGAGCTGCTTCGTCCGCGCGCCACCGATATCGCCGTGACCGCGATCCTGCTCGTCTGGCACTTCCTCGGAGCAGGCTCGTCCGACGACGGCTACATCCTCAACATGGGCCGGAACGCGGAGCACGCGGGCTACCTGGCCAACTACTACCGCTTCTACGGCATCCCCGAGGCGCCGTTCGACTGGTACTACGACTTCCTCGCACACTGGTCGGCGGTGTCGGCGACGGGTGTGTGGATGCGCATCCCGTCGTTGGTGATCGGGCTGGTGAGCTGGTTCATCCTGAGTCGGGTGCTGCTCCCGCGTCTGGGACGTGCCATCCGCACGTCGCAGTGGGCGATGGTGACCGGCGCCGCGGTCTTTCTCGCATTCTGGCTGCCGATGGCCTCCGGCCTGCGCAGCGAGGGCGTCGTGGTGCTCGGCAGTCTGCTGACCTGGTGGGGCGTCGAGCAGGCCATCGCGACCCGGCGCATGTTGCCTGCCGCGGGAGCGGCCTTCGCCGCCGCTCTGACCCTTGCGACCGCGCCGACGGGTGTCATCGCGGTCGCACTCCTGATCACCGGTGCGCGGCCGATGCTCAAGATCCTTGTTCGACGACGCCGCGAGTCGGGCCTTGCCTCTCTTCTGCTTCCGCTGTTGGCGGCTCCGGCCATCGTGCTGATCATCGTGTTCCGCGACCAGACGCTCGCGTCGGTGTTCGAGGCGATACGGGTGCGCTATACCGTCGGGCCGACGCTGGCCTGGTACCAGGAACTGTTGCGGTATTACTTCCTTGCGGTCAACACGCGCGACGGCTCGCTGGTGCGAAGGGTGCCGGTGCTGTTGCTACTGGTCTCGCTGTTCGTGGTTCTCGCGATCATGCTGCGGCGCAAGCAGATCCGTGGGGTCGACAGCGGACCGGTCTGGCGCATCACCGGGGCGGTACTGATCACGATCGGACTGCTCTCGCTCACCCCGACCAAGTGGACCATTCAGTTCGGCATCTTCGCGGGCCTCGCAGCGGCACTGGCAGCGGTCGCCTGTGTTGCGATCGGCCAGGTGGCGCAACGTAATACGCGTAACCTGTCGATCCTGATCGCAGGTCTGCTCGTCGCCTGCGCGGCCGCGGCGGCCGGATACAACGCATGGCCGTGGTCGTACGACTTCGGCATCTCGTGGTTCGACAAGGCGCCAGTGGTTGCGGGACTGCAGGTCTCGTCGATGTTCCTGGTGCTGGCCGTGATTGCACTCGTCGTCGCGGTGTGGCAGCACCTGCGCCTCGACTACGTCGCCGACACCGGACTGCACCACGACGCGGGCAAACCGCCGAACCGGTGGCGAACCGGCATTGCGTCGTCGCCCATTGCCGTCATCGCGGTGATCATCCTGCTCGCAGAGCTGGCCGTGTTCGCCAAGGCGGCCGTGGCTCGCGCCGACACCTACTCGGTGCTGAAGGGCAACGTGCACGCGGTCACCGGAGGCTGCGGTATGGCCGATTACGTTCTCGTCGAACCCGATTCGAACAAGGGGAGCCTCGCTCCGGTCGACAACGCTTCGCCGTCACAGGCGTTGGAGGGCACTGCACGGGGCTTCTCGGCCCAGGGTGTCGCCGACGACCTCACGCCGGAGGCGGATTCGATCAAGCCGGGTACGCAGAACACCTCGGCCGATCTCTCGAAGACCTTCGTCGTGGCCGGTGGTGCCCCGGGGACGACGGGCGGTCGCGGACCGGAAGGGGTCAACGGCAGCACCGCGGCATTGCCCTTCGGACTCGACCCCGCGACGACGCCGGTGATGGGCAGTTACGGAGCCGACGGGCAGGCATCGCTGACGACCGACTGGTATCGACTGCCCGCGCGCGACTCCTCGCCGCTGATCGTCATCACGGCGGCAGGCGCGCTCGCCTCGACCGATCCCGACGGTGTCACGACATACGGGCAATCGCTGCAGGTGGAGTTCGGCGTCGAGCAGGACGGAAAGTTCCAGCAGGTCGGTGCCGCCGTGCAGCCGATCGACGCCGACCGCAAGGCGAATCGGCCGTGGCGCAACCTGCGCATCCCGATGTCGTCGGTACCCGCCGGTGCGACAGCGATGCGGATCGTCGCCACCGACAACAACCTCGACCCCGACCAGTGGCTCGCGGTGACGCCGCCGCGCGCGCCAGAGTTGAAGACGCTGCAGGATGTCGTCGGATCGTCGGACCCGGTGCTCGTCGACTTCGCGGTCGGCGCGGCATTCCCGTGCCAGCACCCGATGGATGCGTCCAACGGCGTCAACCAGATTCCGCAGTGGCGAATCCTGCCGGAGCTGTCGGTGGCGAACTCGCAGTCGAAGACGTGGATGGCCACCGTCAACGGCGGACTGCTCACCACGGCGGAAGCGCTGACGACGCCGTCGACGATGGCGACGTATCTGAAGAACGACTGGTATCGCGATTGGGGCAGCCTGCAACGGTTGTCGCCGTTGGTGCCGGACGCGGTGCCCGCAGCGGTGAGTACCGGAACGTCGACCAGGTGGGGCTGGAGCCGTCCCGGAGCAATGCAGGTGGTGCCAGAAGATGATGAGTGAGACGTCGGTGAACGCAACGGGGAACGGCGACGAGAAGCCGAGCGACAAGGGCACGGGCGGACCGGTGTCGTCGAAATCGGCCGATCGGATCAGGATCGCGAAGATCGTCGCGGTGGTCGCCGGGCTCATCGGCATCGTCATCGCGTTGCTGACCCCGTTCCTTCCGGTCAATTACACCAAGACGGAACTGACCTGGCCGCAACAGAATTCGGTCGGCAGCGTGGCAGCGCCGAGCGTCTCGTTCTCGCCGGTCTCGATGGACGTGTCCGTCCCGTGCTCGCTCGCCAAGAGTCTGCCCGCCTCGGGTGGCGTGATCGTCTCGACGGTGCCGTGGAACGGAGCCGATGCCAACAAGGTCGGCTTCTTCATCCGCGCCACCCGCGACTCGTTGCAGTTGACGCAGCGAAACATCGTGTTGCTCAGTGCGCCTCGAAGCGCGGCAGAGAACTCTCCCGGGTGTCGCGTCGTCTTCCACGCCGACACCGACGGCGCTGCAGGCAAATTCGAGAACCTCTCGACAACCGACACCGGTCTGGGGTCATTCGACCTGCGAGACGCGACGGCACGTCCGCAGATCATCGGTGTGTACTCGCAGTTGCCGCAGGATGCGCCGACGGAAGGCCTGTCGTTCCGCGCGACACTGGACACCCGGTTCGTGTCGACCCCGACAACGCTGAAGTTCTGGCTCCTGGTCATCGGCGTCGTCATGACGATTGCCTCGATGCTCGCGCTGGCCGTGCTCGACGCCCGTGACGGACGGGGTGTCCACAAGCTCTTCCCACAGGGCTGGTGGCGACCGCGCTGGGTCGACGCCTTCGTCACGCTCGTCCTGCTGATCTGGTTGTTCGTCGGTGGCAACACGGCAGACGACGGGTATCAGGTCACCGTCGCACGAGTCGCCCGCAACGCCGGATACCTCGACAACTACTACCGGTATTTCGGTGTGCCGCAAGACCCGTTCGGTTGGCACTACCAATACCTCTCGCTGTGGATGGAGGTGAGCACGGCGACGCCGTGGCTGCGGCTATTGCCGTTCCTCTACGCGGTGGTCGGCTGGTGGCTGATCAGCCGCGCAGCCATCCCACGACTGGGCTACGCGGTCCGGACGTCGCAGTCCGCGATCTGGGCGGCCGCACTCGTGTTCCTCGCGGTGTGGATGCCGTTCAACAACGGGCTTCGCGTGGAACCGATCATCGCCGTCGGCACGCTGCTGGCGTGGGTACTCGTGGAGCGGGCGATAGCGACCGGAAGATTCTTCCCGCTGACGCTCGCGATCGTGGTCGCGGCGTTCACCCTGACGATCCACCCGACCGGCGTGATCGCTGCCATCCCGCTCATCGCGGGAATCCGACCCCTGCTGAAGCGTCTGATGATCAGACGACGACGAGACGGGTTGTGGCCCATCCTCATACCGATTCTGGCGTCGGGACTCGTCGTGCTCTACGAGATCTTCGCCGACCAGACACTCGCTGCGATTCGCGAGGCCATCAGGGTCAACTCTGCCGTCGGTCCGACCAACAAGTGGTGGGAGGAGGGCATGCGTTACTACATGCTCATGAATCCCACCGCAGACGGCGGTATCGCGCGACGCTTCGGTGTGCTCATCACCTTCGTGTGTCTGATCGTCGTGGTGGTCATGCTGCTCAACCGTCGACGGTTGGCGGGCATTGCGTCGGCTCCCACCTGGCGGTTGGTCGCCACGGTCGCGGGCACTGCCGTGATGATGGCGTTCCTGCCTACCAAGTGGACTCACCAGATGGGTGTGTATGCCTGCATCGCAGGCGCTTTGGCCGCCGTCGCAACCGTGTGCGTCGACCGCGCGGTGATGCGTCGACGACGCAACCGCACCCTTTTCGCGGCCGCGTGCGCGTACGTGCTGGCGCTGGCCTTCTCGGGGCGCAATCAGTGGTGGTACGTCGGTAGCTACGGAATTCCTTGGCGCGACGCCGTTCCCGACGTGAAGGGCATCCCTGTCTGGGCGGTCATCCTCACTGTCGCGGTGCTGCTCACCATTCTCGGTCTCTGGCAACACTTCCGCGACGACTACGTCTCCGACGACGTTCGACGCGGCGAGGAGCGGGTGTCGAAGAACCGGTGGACAGCCTGGCTGCGCTCGCCGTCGATCATCGTCGTGTCGGTGATCATGCTGCTGTTCACGCTGGTCTCCTTCGCGAAGGCGGATTGGACACAACGTAATTCGTGGTCGTGGCTGAGTTCGAACGTTGCGGCGGTACGCGGTGAGCCGTGCGCGCTCGCCGACGCGGTGCTCGTCGAGAAGGACGTCAATTCCGGTCTGCTCGCGCCGGCACGTGTTGCGGGACAGAACAACCCGTCGCCGGGGGCTGCGCTCGCGGGTGCCGACGCGACCGGCTTCGACCCGAACGGCGTCGGATCTGATCTCTCCGATGACGGCACGGAATCGGATTCGTCAACGGGGACATCGTCGGCCGAGGTCGACCGGACACAATCGGACGCGACCGAACAGACCGGAACCGACGGTAGTAGTCCGTCGAGCGACACCGCAGGCGGAACCACGTCGACCACCGGCATCAACGGCTCCCAGGTGAAACTGCCATTCGGGCTGTCGCCGCAGCGCACACCGGTGCTCGGTACCTACGGATCCCCCTCGGGCACAGGCAGTCTGACTTCGGATTGGTATCAGCTGCCCGCGCGCGGTTCCGATACTCCGCTCATCACGATGTCGGTTGCGGGACAGATCGAATACGTCGACGATCTCGCCGTCACGCGTTCGGGGCAGCAGGTTCGCCTCCAGTTCGGCCGTGTGGGTCCGGACGGTTCGGTGACACCTGCGGGGATCATGACCCCGATGGATATCGGCGGTGCACCTGCGTGGCGCAACCTGCGGTTCCCGCTCGACGGTGCTCCGCAGGGTGCGACGGTGGTGCGCGTGCTCGCGCAGGACACGTCGACCAACTCCGATCAGTGGCTTGCCGTCACTCCACCTCGTGTCTCAAAGATGGTCACGCTCAACGACCTCGTGGGTAGCGAGGCTCCCGTGATGATCGACTGGGAGGCCGCACTGGCATTCCCGTGTCAGCGTCCCGCACAGGTGCACAACGGCGTGCTGGAAACACCGGAGTGGCGGATCTCGCCCGACCGTGAAGGCGAGCGGGTCAATTCGCAGCGCTGGATGGCGGGGACCGCGGGCGGTCCGCTCGGCATCGTCGAGAACCAAATGCGCCCAACGGTGTTGCCGTCGTATCTACGCAACGACTGGGCTAAGGACTGGGGCATGCTGCAGCGGCTCACACCGCTCGTGCCGCAGAAGCCCGCAGAACTCACGGTGACGACCGACGTCCACAACGGACTCTGGTCGCCGGGACAGATTCGCGCAGTTGGGTTCTGAGTCCTGCCGGGCTCTGTCGCCTTGCCTGTTTCTGCGATCTCAGGCGGCGCCGATGTCGGAGGTGGGTGCGTTCGGGGTCTTGTGGCCCCGAACGCGCCGCTCGAACAGGTAGACGGCGACACTCACCGCGGACCACGTGGTGAGCACCAGGAACGGCCAGACATGTTGATGCCCGCGGAAATACACTGCGGTGTGCAGCGCGTTGACCGACGCGCCGGGTGGTAGCCAGCCGCCGATGGTTGCGATCACCCGGGGTAGCAGCGGCCACGCGACGGAGCCGCCCGACGATGGATTACCCAGCAGCACCATGACCGCCCACGTCGGCAGGATTGCCCAGCGGCCGAACATCGCGCTGAACATCGTGAAGATCATGCCGCAGGTGAACATCGTCAGGGCAAGAATGAGCCACACCTCGAACACCGGCAGCGTCAGTGCACCGATGATCCAGTCGATCATGGCGCAGATGGTGAAGCCGCCCAGTAGCGAGTACAACGCGGTGAATCCGATTCTCTCCCAGGGCCGCAACTTGTTGGCATGCACGCCGAGCTGGATCGCGCCGACGAATCCGATGATGACCGCGGCAAGCATCATGTAGAAGATGGTGAGCCCGTGCGGATCTCGGGGTTGTAGTGGATTGACGTCGCGGATGCTCACGCGGTAGCCGGTCCCGGCGGCTGCACGCGGCATGCTCTGCTCGAGGAGTTGGGCGACCGTCGCACCGGACGCGCTCGACAGTTCGACATCGATGGTGCGCGCCGTGGTGTCGATGTCGACAACCGCGAAGACCTGTTGGTTCTGCAACTGTTCGACGGCTTCGGCATGGGTTGGTAGATGACGCACATCGACCGAACTGCCGAGTTCGCGCGCGAGCCGTGCCTCGACATCGGCTGACTGTGGCGGTGGCAGGTCACCGACGACGGCGATCGGCACGCGTTCGGGTTTCGGGTTGGCCGTCGAGTACGTGTAGGAGCCGACGAACAACGCCGCCGCGATGCCGAGGATCACCACGATCACCAGCGCGGGCGCGAACCGAGAGGTGCGGATGGCGTGCCATGCCCTGCGGAAGTCATCTGTGGTGCGCACGCCTCGAGGCTATTCGTTCGTCGGATAGGCTGCGGAGAAGCTGATCGGAACGACCCGGAGGTAAGTCCATGACCAGTGCCTACGACTTCACGGCGACGGACATCGACGGCAACACCGTCGACCTCGACGACTACCGGGGGCAACCGTTGCTGATCGTCAACACCGCGTCGAAGTGCGGTTTCACCCCGCAGTACAAGGGACTCGAAGAGCTCAGCAAGACCTACGCCGAGAGCGGACTCGTCGTACTCGGGTTCCCCTGTGATCAGTTCGCTCATCAGGAACCGGGCGACGAGGCGGAGATCAAGAACTTCTGCTCGCTCACCTACGACGTCAGCTTCCCGATGTTCGCGAAGGTCGACGTCAACGGGTCCGACGCGCATCCGCTTTTCGCGTGGCTACGCGAGCAGAAGTCGGGCGTGCTCGGCAATCGCATCAAGTGGAACTTCACCAAGTTCCTCGTGAACCGCGACGGTCAGGTCGTCGACCGCTTCGCGCCGACGGTGAAGCCCGAGAAGCTGACCGGAGACATCGACAAGGTGATCTGAGAACGGGTGTGCGCTTTGTGGCCGTTTGTGTGCCGTGTGACCGTCGTCAGCCCAGCCACACAGATCGCGCGCCGGAATCGCCGACGCGGACGACCATCACCACGGCGCCAAGCGCCACAACGATGGTCGCAACCGCGAGCGCGACCCGCAGCCAACCGTGCGCGCGTACCGAAGCCGCAGCAGGTATCCGGCGCGCGATGGTGTCGTCGTACATCGCCCAGGAGAGTACGACCAGTACGAAAAGCGCTGCGACCCAATAGAGCATCTGGCCGCCGAGTTCGGTATGGCGGTGGAGTGCTTCTGATCGCGGTAGCTGCTTCTCCAATGCCTCACCCGCGGAAGTGGTGAGCGGTGTGATGGCCATCGCGACAACCGCGACCGCCGGTGTGAACCAGCCGAGCCGTCGGCGTGCTGCCGGCCATATGCTCGCGAGGATCGCCAGGACGGCCGTGAGGGGAATCGCCACCACCGCAAGGTGAACAAACAGGGGGTGCGCGGGCAGTCCGGCAATCGTGTCCATCGCACGAGTGTGACGGTCAGTCGCTGAAGGACCGCTGAGAATGCGTCGGCAAGCCCATCGCGTGGAGCGACTCAGTCCGAGAAGCGATGATCGCCGACGCCGAACCAGGCCTGCGCGGCCGATCGCATCCGCTCGGGAAGGTACGTGTACGCGTGTGGCTGGGCGCCCGCCGCGCGGGCCGCGGATTCGAGGTGATCGCGCAGGCGCCACACCAGTGCCGGATCGGTCGCGGGTCCGATGTCGAGTGCATCCTCCACTTCGGCCGTCGACAAACCGAGTTGTGCTGCGAGAGTTGCGGTATCGAGACCGGCGAGGTCGAGATTCGCGCGCAGCTCCGCGCTCGTGACGCGGCGTTGGTGTGCGTTCAGAGACATGATCGTCGTCTCCTTGTCTCTAGTTGGTCTGCGCAGTCGTTAGTTGGTCCGCGCACCAGTCTATGAAATTCACGCCATACAGCGACAAGGCAAGCGTATGGTCGCCCGAGACGGAGCCTGGAAGGGGAGACGATGACCGAGCGGATGGCAGGCAAGGTTGCGCTGGTGAGCGGCGGTGCGCGGGGCATGGGTGCAGCGCACGTGCGCGAGATGATCGCGGAGGGCGCGCGCGTGGTCGCCGGTGACATCCTCGACGACGAGGGCAAGGCGCTGGCCGACGAACTGGGTGAATCGGTGCGCTACGTCCATCTCGACGTCACCGAACCCGACGACTGGCAGGCCGCTGTCGCGTCCACGGTCGACACCTTCGGGTGGCTGGACGTCTTGGTGAACAACGCGGGAATCGTGAACTTCGGTCTGTTCGAGGACTATTCACTCGACGACTGGCGCACGATCCTCGATGTGAACCTGACCGGAGTGTTCCTCGGCATCAAATCTGTTGTGCCGCAGATGAAGCAGGCCGGCCACGGCTCGATCATCAACATCTCGTCGATCGAGGGGTTGGCGGGGACGATTGCCACCCACGGCTACACAGCGTCGAAGTTCGGTGTGCGTGGACTCACCAAGTCGGCTGCGCTGGAGTTGGGGCCGAGCGGCATTCGGGTCAACTCGGTGCACCCCGGCCTGATCAAGACGCCGATGACGGAATGGGTGCCCGACGACATCTTCCAGACCGCACTCGGTAGGGCTGCGGAGCCGTCCGAGGTGTCGAAACTCGTTGTCTACCTGGCTTCCGACGAGTCGAGCTACTCAACGGGGGCGGAGTTCGTCGTCGACGGTGGTGTGGTTGCGGGATTGGCGCACAAGGACTTCGGAGTCGTCGACGCGTCGGAGGTTGACGGCTGACCTCACACGGCGGAGAGCTCTCTACGCAGGAACGAGCGCAGTGACTCGTTGAAACGTTGCGTGGTAGGTGCTTTCGGCGCAATCTGATCGAACGCGTGGAAGGCGCCGTCGGCGATCTCGACATCGCAGTCGACCCCCGCCTCACGAAGTCGTCGTGCGTAGTCGAGTGTCTCGTCGTGGAACAGGTCGCAGGTTCCGACGCCGAGCCAGGTAGGCGGTAAGCCGCCGAGATCTGCGCGGCGTGCGGGTACGGCCCGCTGCCTGTCCGCAGCGCCGAGGTAGAGATCCCACCCCCGCTGATTGTCACGCTCAGACCAGAGCACGTATCGACGTCCCGTTGGTGTCGCCGCGGTCCGGTCGTCGAGCATCGGATACACGAGAGCCTGTGCGGCAAGCGGGATGTCGCCACGATCGCGTGTCAGTAGTGCGAGCGCCGCGGTCAGGCCGCCGCCCGCGCTGGCGCCGGCGATTGCGATGCGATCGCGGTCGACCCACGGTTGCTCGGCCAGCCATGCGAGCGCGGTATAGCAGTCCTCGAGCGGTGTCGGATACGGGTATTGCGGCGCGAGTCTGTAGTTGACGGCAGCCACCGTGATGCCGGTGGCGTCGGCGAGGTCGCGGCAGTAGATGTCATCTTGTCCGGCAGAACCGAGCACGTACCCGCCGCCGTGGATCCACAGCATCGCGGTGCCGGTGTTCTGTGCTCCGGTTGGCCGGTGGAGGCGAATCGATACCCCTGGCGCGATCGCGACCGTCGGGACGCCGCGCACGCGGGCCAGGGGCATACCGCCGAGTCGTAGGACGCCTCGCGGCATGTGCCGCAGTCCGATTCCGCGAGGAATCCAGCGTGCGGTGCGTCGAAGGTCGGGAGCGATGTCGGCGGTCGTCACCAACTGGACTATACATTTCCAAGAAAGTGTCTACATCGAGTGTGATCTGTGCCACGATGAGCCCGGCGAAGGGAGTGGCCATGTCCACATTTGACACAGTCGTTCGAGGTGGCCGGTGGTTCGACGGCACGGGGGCGCCGTCGGCGATCCGTGACATCGGTATTCGCGACGGTCGTGTGGCCGCGATTAGTACCGAGCCGCTCGACACCGACGGCGCGCAGGTCATCGACGCCGAGGGGGCGTGGGTGACGCCGGGTCTGATCGATATCCACACCCATTACGACGTCGAGGTTCTCGACACCCCGGAGCTGACCGAGTCGCTTCGCCACGGCGTGACCACAGTGTTCATCGGGTCGTGCTCGCTGTCGACGATCTACGTCAACGGGGAGGAGGCGGGCGACCTCTTCGGGCGCGTCGAAGCGATCCCGCGCGACCACGTCATCTCCGCGGTGGACGAACACAAGGACTGGTCGTCGCCGAGGGAGTACGTCGAGCGATTGGAAGGTCTGCCGCTCGGGGCGAATCTCGCTGCATTCATCGGACATTCGGACATGCGTACGTCTGTGATGGGTCTCGATCGTGCGACACGCTCGGATGTTCGACCCACACGCGCTGAGCAGGCACGGATGGAAGAGATGCTCGGCGACGCGCTCGTCGAGGGATTCGTCGGACTCTCGTCGCAGCAGCTCAAGTTCGACAAGCTCGACGGCGTGACATGTCAGTCGCGCACCCTGCCGTCGACATACGCCAAACCCAAAGAGCTGCGTCGACTCAAGAGCATGCTGCGACACAGCGGCCGGGTGCTGCAGTCGGGACCCGACATTCAGAACCCGCTCAATCTGCTGTCGCAGATGGTGCAGTCGATCGGCTTCGGGCGCCCTGTGCTGAAGACATCGCTGCTGTCTGCGGCCGACGTGAAGTCGAACGAGAAAGCGCTGATCCTGATGGACCGGCCCACCGCGCTCATCAATCGCTTGGGCGGCGACTTCCGCTGGCAGCACCTGCCGGTGCCGTTCGAGGTGTACGCGGACGGTATCGATCTGGTGATCTTCGAGGAATTCGGTTCCGGCGCAGCGGCATTGCACCTGCGTGACGACATCGAACGAGATGCGCTCATCCAAGATGAGGAGTACCGGCGCAGGTTCCGCAAGGACTACGAGCAGAAGTTCGGCATCAGGGTGTGGCACCGCGACTTCTTCGACGCCGACATCGTCGCGTGTCCCGACGAGTCGGTGATCGGAAAGTCGTTCGGTCAGGTCGGACTCGATCGTGGCGGACTCCACCCGGTGGACGCCTTCCTCGACCTCGTCGTCGAACACGGCCGTGAGATCCGTTGGCGCACAACCATCTCGAATCATCGTCCGGAAATGCTCAAGAAGATCGCCACCTGGCCAACAGTCCAGATGGGCTTCTCCGACGCCGGAGCGCACCTGCGCAACATGGCCTTCTACAACAGCGGGCTGCGGTTGCTGCGCCATGTCCGTGACGCCGAGCAGGCCGGAAAGCCTTTCATGAGTACCGAATACGCGGTCCATCGCCTCACCGGTGAGGTCGCCGACTTCTACGACATCGACGCGGGAGACCTGCGCGTCGGCGACCGAGCCGACCTCGTCGTGATCGATCCCGAACACCTCGACGAGCAACTCGAAGCGTACGGCGAGGCGCCGATCGAACAGTTCGGCCAGATGTCGCGCATGGTGAACCGAAACGACGCCGCAATCAGAGCCGTCATGGTGAGCGGACAGATCGTGTTCGCCGACGGTGAGTTCGCGCAGTCCGTGGGGACGGTGCGCACGGGTAGCTTCCTGCGAGCCGGGCACACCACTCCGCCGACAATTGCGCCGCCGGCGACAGCTGAGCGTGAACTCATCCGGACGAGCTGAGTGGGGTCGAGCTGAGTGCGGTCGGAACTGAGTGCGGTCGGGGAGTCATTCAGGACTTCCCGACAGGCACTACGCCTCGAAAGTCACTGTTACGTATAGGTGCGACAGCGGTTTGCGTCGCATCTCCACTGGCAGACGTCAGTACGCAGAAGTCGCCGGGCTTTCAGTGCGGTGACCCCCTTTTGCGTGCAACGATCGGAGTATGGCCGACACAAGCACCGCACCAGACAGCATCCTTGAGGCCGGTACCACCGCGCCCGATTTCACCCTCAAGGCGACGCCCGATCAATCGCTGAGCCTCTCTGAACTCAAGGGCAATCCCGTTGTCCTCGTGTTCTATCCCGCCGACTGGAGTCAGGTATGCGGCGACGAACTCGCCGTCTTTAACCAGTCGCTACCGCTGCTACAGGATTACAGCGCGGTTCTCCTCGGCATCTCGGTCGACAGCGCGTGGAGTCACCAGGCGTTCAAGGAGTCGCGCAAGCTCGGCTACGACCTCCTTGCTGACTACAACCCCAAGGGCGCGGTCTCCAAGGAGTACGGCGCGTACGACGAACAGGCCGGCTGCTCCAAGCGCGCTCTGTTCGTCGTCGACGCAGACGGCGTCATCTCGTGGAGCTACCTGTCGCCGATGGCCATCAACCCGGGTGTGAACGGGGTGCTCGACGCCCTCGAAGCCCTCAAGAACAAGAACGCGTGAGGAGCCGACCATGCCACTGACCCAACCCGTGGGATCCGACGACTACATTCAGGGACCGTCCGACGCCGCTCTCACACTCGTCGAGTACGGCGACTATCAGTGTTCCTATTGCGGGCAGGCCTATCCGATCGTGAAGCAACTCCAGCGCAGCTATCCCGACTCGCTGCGGTTTGTCTTTCGCAACTTCCCGATCCCCGAGATCCACCCGCAGGCACTCGCAGCGGCGGAGTTCGCCGAATACGCGGGCGACCAGGGCAAGTTCTGGGAGGCGCACGACGCGCTGTATGAGAATCAGGATCAGCTCGGCGAGAGCTTCTATCGCGAGTTGGCGACGAGTCTCGGACTGGACCCTGCCGCAGCGGAGGCCGCAGTGAGTGCGCAGCAGTTCGGTGATCGCATCCAGGGTCAGATCAACAGTGGGCTCCGCAGCGGCGTCAACGGCACGCCCGCCTTCTTCATCAACGAGCAGTTCTTTCCGGGACCCTTCACCGAACTCCCCGAGGTGCTCGAGCAGATCTTCGCGTCGGGACGCTGACACCGCTCAGGCAGTTGCTCGCTCAGGCAGTTGCTGCCGTCGCGCGCAACGCGGCGAGTACACGCGCGTTGCTGAAGGTGTCGCCGACGGTGATCCGGACGCCGTGACCGGGAACTGTCTTCACCGCAACGCCGCATGTCCCGAGCAGCGAGCCGAGCGCCACTCCGTCCGCGCCGGGCAGATAGACGAAGTTGCCCTCACCCGCGATGGTCGACGCGCCTATCGCGTGCAGTTGCGCGGACAGCCGATCACGCGCGCCGCGCATGGCCTCGACCCGGTGCGCGAGCGCCGTCGTCGCGGCCAATGCCACCGGCACCGCGGCTTGGGCCGGCGCGCTCACCGCAAACGGAATCTCGAATCGACGGATCTCAGACATCAGCCGCTCGTCACCGACGCCGTATCCGACCCGCAGAGCCGCGAGACCGTGTGCCTTGCTGAAGGTTCGGACGACCACCAATCGGGGATGCCGTGCGATCAGCCGGTGCAGATCTGGTGCGGCAGTACTGAACTCGATGTAGGCCTGATCGAGAATGACCGTCACGTGGTCGGGTAGTGAGGTCAGGAACGCATGTAGTTCGCGTTCGTCGACGACCGTACCCGTCGGGTTGTGTGGGGAGCAGACGATCACGGCGACGGTCGACGCGGTGACGGAGGTGCGCAGCGCGTCGAGGTCGACCCCTCCGCCGCGATCAAGCGGCACACCGCGAAAGTCCATGCGCAGCAACTGTGCGAGGATCGGGAACCCGTCGAAGGTCGGGGTCGCGGTCACCAGTTCGGGCGCGACGCCGTGGTATTGGTCGAGAGCTGCCTGCAGGGCCTGGAGGATGACCCCGGTTGCTCCAGCGCCGACGGTGACCATGTCGTCGGACACTCCCAGATGGTGTGCGATGACGCGACGGGAACCGTGCGGAGTGAACTCCGGGTAGCGGTGTGCCGACAGCACCTGTTGATGGAGAACTTCGGCGACCGCGGGCAGTGGCGGATAGGCTGACTCGTTCAGGTTGAGTCTAATCATGTTGTCGGCGAACACTAGTGACGATCCGACCAACGAATCGCCGCCGCTCCCGCGAAGTCTCCGGCGTGGGCGAACGCCGACATCATGACAACGTCACCGGGCTGGATGCGCCCGTCGGACACCGCCGTGTCCAGAGTGATCGGAAGCCCGACGCCGAACAGGTTTCCGCACTCGTCGAAGGTGTCCGGGTGTCGTTGCTCGGGCAACTCGAGCGCGTCGCGCCAGTTGCGTAGAAAGATGCGGTTCGGCTGGTTGGTGATGAACCAGTCGAGCTCGGACGGGCGGATGTCGATGGAGTCGGCCACCTCGATGGCAGCAGCGGGAACCATGCGATTGCCGCGCGCGAGAACCTTGGTGATCTTCGCTTCGGTGAAGCCGATGTGAATTTCTCCGGTGCCCGCTTCCCAGTAGCGACGGTCGGGTTCTGCCACCGATGTCATGTCGGCCGAGTACTCGCCGTACGAGTGGGTGACCAGTCCGAGGACCGGGGAACCCGCCGGACCGTCGAGGCTCACCACCGCCGCTGCCGCGCCGTCGCCGGGGATCGCGGCCTGTGCCTTGCCGCGAACCTGCTCCTGGGTGAAGATCTGGGATGCGCTGTTCTGTGCCAATCCCAATAGCGCCTTGCCGCCGCCTGCCGCTGCGAGCAGCGCAGCCGCGAGATCGAGCATGTGGATGAACGCGGCGCAGCCGCCGTTGTGGACGTCGAGAACCGTGGTGGGTCGCAGACCGAGACGATCGGCGAGCTCGCCGCCACATCCACGAACCGGTACCTCGGGAAGTTGGCTGTGCGTCAGGACGACGGTGACGTCGTCGAGGTAGTCGTCCCCATGTCTTTCGGTGAGAGTTCTTGCGGCAGAGACCATCATGTCGGCCGACGTCTCGTTTTCTGCTGCGTGGTGCCGGAATGCCGGCGCCGAGAACATGATGTTGTCGGCGAGGTCGTCGTTCTCCGCGAACTGGCTGAAATAGGATGCGGGAACGCGATTCTCGGGCAGATACCCCGCAACGTCCGCGAGGACGACGGCGGGCGCAGTCGGGTTGTTCATGAGCGCATCCAATCGGGCGTAAGGGGCAAATTGTTGGCGTGGCGATACTCGGCGATCGCGGTGAGGTTGTTCAGTTCGAGCTGGTGTCCTGCTGCGAACATGTCCCAGAAGTCGCCGACCCAGACCGGACGGTCGGCGGGTGCCGTTTCTGGGTACGGATTTCGCTCATAGAAGGGATGTCGGCAATTGGTCCACAACACCACCGACCCCGGCTTATCGAGCACGATCTGGGCGTCGACGACGCGCATCAGATAGATCATCCACAGGTGTTTGCCCTGATCCCACGCGCAGTGATAGTCGACGGTCATCGCGTCGGGATTGGCGACCGTACGCGTGTAGATGTCGGTGGCGTCGCCCAGTCTGTCCGACGCCAACCACAATCCCGGCTCGTCGGTCGGCGTGAATCCGCGGAGGCTGTAGGTCCACTCTTCGAGAGACCTTGTGTCGGAGAGCCATTCGTACAGTTCGCGGGCCGGCGCGTTGACGTAACCCTGTACCGGACAGAAGTCGCCGAAGATCTGGTCGTGCGGATAGACCGATCGCAGCATGTCGAGAATGATCGGCGTGGCGGTCTGTCGCGGGTGGGTCTCGATGCGGGTCAACCCGTCGAGCTCGTCGGCTTGCCGGCCCAGGTCGGCCAGCGGTGTGGTCTCGATGGTCATGACTATGGTCCCTTCGGCAGAAACGGTTGGAATGGTGGCACTTCGTCCGGATCGCAGTCGACGACGATGACGTTCGGTCCGGTATCCGCGAACAAGTCGGCACACGCGGAGTCGAGATCGCTGAGAGAAGCAGGATGACGCACCTCGGTGCGAGTGCCGAACATGGCGGCCAAGCCGCCCGCGATGTCCGTCGGCCGGAAGCGATTGACGCTGGCGGCCTCCGGGAAGAAGAGGTGTTCTCGGGTGACGCACATGCCGTGTGCGTCGTTGTTGAGGATGACGAGGGTGACAGGAGCGTCGTATTCCAGGGCGGTGTGAAATTCCATGCCGTGCATGAAGAATGCTCCATCTCCCGCGACGATCACCACCCTCCCTTGATCGGCGGAGCCGATCGCTGCTCCGATTCCTGCCGCGATCGCATATCCCATGCCACCCATACCGAGGGCCACGGTGAATCTCCCGTCACTGATCGGAGTGAGATAGTGGATCGCTGCGGCGCCGACGTTGCCTGCGTCGGCGAAAACTCTTGTGCCACTGCGAAGGTGTGATGAGACGGTGTTCATGATCTGGCGTAGGCTCGGAAACTCAGAGTGCGGCAGCGCCGGTGTGTCGAGGTAATCGATGTCGACGGTCGGCACCGCGCCCTGTGTCAGTCCAAGTGCGGCGAGTGACTCATCGAGAAGTCGGAGCGCACTGGGCAGCGAGTCGACAAGGATCGACGATCCGCGTTGCGGTCTGGCGTCGTTGATGCCGATGTGAATGATCTCGGTGTCCGCAAGATCTGCGTCGAATCCGCCCCGATCGGTCGCTGTCATCCGGCATCCGATGCTGACGCAGATCGACGCGGCCACCAGTTCGGCGTGTGCCGACGGGTGCCCCATGACTCCGGTGATGCCGGCATGGCCGTCGATGTCCTCGAGTGCGTCGGCACCTCCCGGTGCGGCCACGACACTCGCACCAAGGCGAGAAGCGATGCGGCGTAACGCCGTTCCGGCGCGGGTTCGGGAGGCCTCGTCTCCGAGCCAGAGGCAGATCCGCTCGCCACGCCCGACGGCGTCGGCGAGTCGGCCGGCAGTCTCCGTGATCGCGGTGGGACTCTGGGCCGTCGAGTGTGTTGCCGGTACGTGGTTCTCATCTACTCCTGTGTCCCAGATCGTCTGTGATTGAACGTCTTTGGGGATCACAAGTGCAGCAGGCAGTCCGCGATCAAGAGTGGCGAACACAGACTTCAACGCGGGTTCTAGCTCGCTCGCGTCTGCGACCAACTCGACGTGGCCGGTCACCGACTTGAGAAGTCCGACGACGTCGATCGTGTCAGGCGGGTCGAGCATGTCTTGGAATGCGCCCCGAGTGGTCAGCGAGGTAGGTGCAGCGCCGACGACGGCGAGCACCGGAACCCTGCTGTCGTACGATTCGGCAAGCGCAGGAACGACATTCATCGCTCCGCCGCCAGAGGTTGTGAGTACCAATGCCGGCCCGTTCGTCATCCGAGCAAGACCGTCTGCCATTGCGCCAGCTGCGAATTCGTGTTTGGCCACCACAGCAGGCATTCCGAGCCGGGATGCGGCGTCGTAGATGTCTTCGATGTTGGCCCCGTGTACGCCGAACGCGTGGGAGATACCACGTCGACGCGCACTTTCGAGGAGATGCAGAGCGACGCTCCGTCGGTTGGACATGTCGCAAGAGTGCCCGCAGACACCTGAAGGTTGGCTGAAACCGGGTACCTGTTGCTCCCGCCGCGAACGGCATACACTCGACGACCACAGCTCATTGGTCACTTTCCGGTGGGCGACCGTGGTATCGATACAGCTTTGGCCATTGGATGAGCTCGTGAACGTACGCACCCGTATTCGTAGACGAGTAGGCGGCTACGGCGTGCGAAAGCAACTCACGATCGTGTCGGCTTTTGTACTTGTCGTCGCATTGGCCATCAGTGGCGCGGTGATGCTCCTCATGCTGCATCGCGAGAACACAGCGCAGATGTATCGAGCGACGGGGCGTCAGGCGTATCAGATCGCTACCGCGGTCAACCGTGGTGGCGTGTCGGCGGTCGATCCCGACGACCTGACTCCCGGAGCGGGCATCGACATCACGCAGGTCGTCGACGATCGGGGAGTTGTGGTGGCCGCGTCGCCTGGCGCACCACGTACGGCGATCCGGGTCGCGGATGACTCGAATACTGATGAATCGAAGGTGCGCTACGCCGACCACGTGAACGTCCCCGGGTATGGAGACGAGTTCTGCGCATCGGTGAACACCGCGTACCACGCCGACCGTGAGTACACGATCCTCGCGCTCGACAAGGCGACGGGCATAAGGAGCAGTGAATGGACCACCGCGACGCTCATGGCGATCGAACTGCCGATCATCGTGGCACTCGGGGCAGGCGCGGTCTACCTGCTCGTCGGTCGGTCGCTTCGGCCCGTCTCGCGTATCACCAAGCAGGCCAATGAGATCACCTCCACCGAGCTCGAGCAGCGCGTTCCCGTGCCGACCGCAGACGACGAGATCCGCACACTCGCCGTCACCGTCAACAGCATGCTCGGGCGACTCCAACGTGGGCGGGAGTCGCAACTCCGTTTCATCGGCGACGCGTCGCACGAGTTACGAAGCCCGCTCACCACCCTTGTCGGGTTGCTCGACCTTGCCGACGACACATCGACGCCGATCGATGTGGAGACCGTCCGCACCATCCTCCTGCCCGAGGCGCGTCGAATGCAGGCCATGGCAGAAGATCTGCTCTTGCTGGCACGCGCCGATGAACAGGGGTTGACCGTCGTGGCGGGCGATGTGGACCTCGACGACGTCGTCGTCGAGGAGGTCGCACGGTTACGCGCGATGGACGCGGCCAAGGTGACCGCACACGTTGTGCCCGTTCGGGTTTCCGGTGACCGCGAGATGATTCGACGCGCGGTGCGCAACCTCGTCGACAACGCCAGCAGACACTGTGACTCGGCGGTCTGGGTCTCGCTGCGCGCTGATCGATCGAACGCCGTCATCGCGGTGAGCGATGACGGGCCCGGCATTCCCGACGACAGGCGGTCGGTGATATTCGACAGATTCTCGCGACTCGACGTCGATCGTCAGCGTGACTCGTCGGGAGCCGGTCTCGGCCTGGCGATCGCTTACGAGATCGCACAGGCGCACGGTGGCTCGGTCTCAGTTGTCGACGGCAGTCACGGCGGCGCTACGTTCGAACTGGTTCTGCCACTAGGAAACTCGTCCGATGGTTCCGAAGAAGCCAGGAGCCGTTCACAGCGCGATCAAACGGTACCCGGCGCCCCGGATCGTCTGGATGGAGGCGATCCCGAATGGGGCGTCGATGCGCTTACGTAGATAGGCGATGTAAACCTCGACGATGTTCGGGTCGCCGTCGTAGTTCTCGTCCCACACCGATTGGAGAATGGCATGTTTCGACATCACCTGCCCCTGGTTGCGCAACAGCAGTTCGAGTACCGCGTACTCGCGGGGAGTCAGGGCAATGGGCGCCCCGTGACGCGTGACGACGTGTTGGGCGGGATCGAGACACAGCGATCCCGCCGAGAGTATCGCGGGTCGCTCGCGCTGACCGCGCCGGGCGACCGCCCGTAGATGAGCCTTCAGCACGACCACGGAGAACGGCTTGACGAGGTAGTCGTCAGCGCCGAAGTCGAGTGCTTCGGCCTGGTCGTACTCGCCGTCCTTCGCGGACAGCATCACGATCGGCACCCACTGCGATCGTCTGCGCAACTCACGCACGACCTCATAGCCGTTGAGACCGGGCAGCATGATGTCGAGCACCACTGCGTCGAATTCCTCGTCAACGGCACGCTGTAGCGCCTGCGCGCCGTTGTGCAGGACTGACACGTTCCACCCGTCGCTCACCAACACTCGACGAATGGTTTCGGCCGCCCGCACGTCGTCGTCCACCACCAACACACGCACGTCGGACATCGCCCTTCTCCCCGATGCTCAGGCACCGCGGCTCCCGGCGTCGCCATCAGAAAGGACCCCGATGCGTCACCGCACACTGACCCGACCACGTAACAATTCGACCCTACTCCCGGTGCGTGGACCACGAACCCTTCCGCTGCAGTCCGCGCTGCGGTTGCGGGCCGACCCGGCACAGTTCGCAGAGAATCTTCGCGCCGACTACGGCGACATCGCCTTCATCACGGTGCTCGGACGCAACATCGTGATCGTGCAGGGCCCCGAGGCACTCGGCGAGTTGGTTCGCGACGCCGACCGCGCGTTTCGCAACGAGCCGGTATACGGATTTGCCCTCGGCACCCTCTTCGAACGCGGAATCCTGCTGATGGACACCGACGAACATCGCAAGCATCGTCGAATAATGCAGGCGGCCTTCACCGCCGACCGCCTGGCCGGCTACCAGGATCAGCTCAATTCCCTTGCCGCTGAGGCCGCGACGCGATTCACTCGCGGACCAGACGTCGACATGCGTACCGAACTCAAAGCGATGGCACTCGACGTCGCGTTGGAACTGTTTGTCGGAGAGAAGCTTTCGCGCGACGACGCCGATCGGATGAACGCGGCGTTCGTCGATCTCATCGAGGCGGGCAGTGCGCTGGTTCGGTTTCGAATCCCGGGCACCATGTGGGCGCGTGGACATCGGGCGCGCGGCGTCGTCGACGAGTTCTTCAGCGATCTTCTGCCTGCGCGGCGCGGCGCCGACGGCCCGGACCTGATGTCGGCGCTGTGCCATGCACGCGGCGACGACGGCTCGCAGCTCTCCGACCAGCAGGTCGTCGACCACATGCGATTCATGCTGTTCGCCGCTCACGACACCGCCACCATAGCGATGACATCGATGGCCTATCGGTTGGGACGTGACGCGCGGTGGCGTGCGCGCGTCGTCGACGAGGCGCAGCGTCTGGGGGAAGCGCCGTCAGCAGCGGAGTTGAAGGAGTCCGACGTCTATCAGGCGGTGTTCAAGGAGTCGCTGCGGTTGCGCCCGCCGGTGCCGGTGATCCCCCGTGCGGCGATTGCGGACACTTCGATCGGCGGACACTTCATCCCGAAGGGCGCCTTTGTCATAGCGGTCAGCGCGAGCAACCACCGGATACCCGAAATATGGCCGCGCCCAGATGATTTCGATCCCGAGCGGTTCATGCCGGAGAACGTTGAGCGTCGGCATCGGTTGGCATGGGCGCCGTTCGGCGGTGGTGCGCACCAGTGCATCGGCATGAACTTCTCGTACCTGGAGGCGGCGACGATGATTCACCATATGATTCGACGGCTCGACTGGACGGTCGGCTCCGACGACTACGAGCGTCGCGACGTCGCACTGACAGCCAATGTGGGTTTCAGTGCCGCGGTCACCGACGCGCGAGAGCGATGCGACACGCGTAGATAGCGATACCGATGACGATGACCACGACGCCCGAGATCACCGAGGCGCGGGGGAGTGTGCATGCGAGGACTACGCAGCCGACGAGTCCGACGGCGCAGACGATGAGAGGTGGGCGTCGCTCCACGCGAGAAAGTGTCATGGCCGACGCGTTCGCGATCGCGTAGTACAGCAGGACTCCGAACGACGAGAATCCGATGGCGCCACGGACATCTGCGGTCGCGGCGACGACAGCGACAACCGCACCGACGGCGAGTTCGGCGTGATGCGGCACGCCGAAGCGGGGGTGAATCGCCGCCAACGTTCGTGGCAGGTGTCCGTCGCGCGACATGGCCAACGTCGTCCTGGAGACGCCGAGGATCAGCGCGAGCAGTGAACCGAGCGCTGCGACAGCTGCGCCGATCCGAACGACAGGAGTCAGCCAGCCCGCGCCTGCGGCCTGCGTCATCGCAGCCAGTGGCGCTGTCGCAGTGGCAAGTCCGGATGCGCCGAGTGCCCAGAGAGCGGTTGCCGCGACGGTCGCGTAGACGACCAGTGCGATCCCCAACGCGACGAGGATCGCGCGAGGAATGATGCGTGTCGGCTCCCTCACCTCCTCGCCGAGGGTCGCGATGCGCGCGTAGCCGGCGAAGGCGAAGAACAGGATGCCCGCGGACTGCAGTATTCCGGTGACTCGTGCATCCGAGCCGACCTCGAGTGAGTCGACGCTGCCCACGTCGGACGCGAGCGTCGTCACGACGACCACGGTGAGCACCATCAGCACCACGGCGACGATCGCGCGTGTCAGCCACGCCGACTTCTGCACTCCGACGTAGTTCACCGCGGTGAGCGCGACAACAGCGGCGACTGCCACCACGTGTGCGTGCGCGGGCCAGGCATACAGTCCGACGGTCAGCGCCATTGCGGCGCACGACGCTGTCTTGCCGACAACGAACGCCCACCCGGCGAGATAGCCCCAGAAGTCACCGAGCCGCTCGCGGCCGTAGACGTACGTCCCACCGGAGACCGGGTAGATGGCCGCAAGTCGCGCCGACGACATCGCATTGCAGTAGGCCACAACAGCGGCGATGACCAGCCCGATCAGCAGCGCCGATCCGGCTGCGGCGGCCGCGGGCGTCAGCGCAACGAAGATCCCGGCGCCGAGCATCGAGCCGAGGCCGATGATGACGGCGTCGGACATGCCGAGCCTGCGGTGCAGCGACGGGTCAGTCATCGGTCGATCGTGGTCTGAGCATGGTCGAGATTCTCACCGAAAGGTGAATGGCAGGTGGCGTGCTCTTCGACGGCCGCCGCCGCTGCAGCTCAGCTCTGAGCGCTGATAGGCACTACGGTTCGTCCCGTCGTTCGGCCTGCCCGTATCTCGGCGAGCGAGCCGTCGAGGTCGTCGACCCCGATCTCGGTGATGAGTCGATCGAGATGGGCTGGGCGCAAGTCGGTTTCGAGGCGTGCCCAGACCGACCGGCGAAGCTCGGGTCCGATGGACACCGAGTCGATTCCGAGGAGTGCCACGCCGCGCAGGATGAAGGGCATGACTGTTGTCGGGAGGTCGGCGCCACCGGTGAGACCGCTCGCAGCGACCGACCCGCTGTGATTCATCGTCGACAACACGTAGGCGAGTGTCTTGCCGCCGACACAATCGACGGCGCCCGCCCACTGCGATTTCCCGAGCGGACGAATTTTGGTGTCGTCGTCGACGAGTCGGCCGACAACCGACGTCGCGCCGAGCTCGGTCAATAGCGCTGCGGCGTCGGACTTTCCACTCGATGCCGTGACCGAGAACCCGAGTGCGCTGAGGAGATCGACACTCACCGAGCCGACTCCGCCACTGGCTCCGGTCACCACCACGGGGCCGTCGTCCGGGGTGAGCCCGCGGTCGAGAAGTGCGACAACGCTGAGTGCCGCGGTGAAGCCCGCAGTGCCGATGGCGGCGGCTTCGCGCGTCGAGAGGGTGTCGAGTCGTACGACCTGCGCGGCGGGGACCCGTGCGTAGGCGGCATAACCGCCGTGTTGCGCGGTTCCGATCGGACCGCCATGTGCCACAACGCGATCGCCGGGGGCGAAGTCGAGTGTCGACGATGCGATCACCTCGCCGGCGAGGTCGATGCCCGGCACGATGGGGTAGTCGCGCACCACGCCGCCGCGCGGTGTGACAGCGAGTGCGTCCTTGTAATTGACGCCGGAGTAGTCGACCGCGATCGTCACCTCGCCGTCGGGCAGTTGGGTGGCGTCGAGTTGCTCGCTTGCCAAGGTGATTTCGCCGTCGGACTCGCGGGCCATCAGGACGGTGAACTGATCGGGCAGGGTGCGCGTCATTGTGCTCCTCGGATCGTCATGGGTCGTCGAAATCCAGCGTAGGTCAGAGCAATCCTCCGATGTCGCCTGCGGCGAGCAGACAGATCAGCACCGGGACCAGGTGCGTCGGGGCGATTCCGTAGTCGTTGCGACCGACTTTGGTGACGATCGACGCCGCGGTCAGGATCTTCAGGTGGTGGTAAAGCTGACCCGATGTTCCGAAGTCGCCTGACTCCTGCAGATGTGCGACCGAGGCGTTGCCGCGTGCCAGGATGCGCACGATCTCGACGCGTGCGGGATGGCCGAGCGCGGCAAACACGTTCGCGGTCGTCTCCGGCGCGAGATCGAGCGTCGCGTCGGCCGAATAGGCGATATTCCAGGTGACAGGTCCGGTGAAATCGACGCTGCCGGAGTATTCGAGCATGCCCGACAGGCCCTCAGCGGCCGAGTCCGGTTCGCTGTCCGTGCGGTCGCCCGCGGCGAAGACCGCCGCTTCGAGGCGCGCGACTCGGGCTGCGAGGTCGTCGGACGGATCACTGCTCACCCCAAGCACCGTAGCGCGTGTCCGACGTCGCGATCGGTGATGGCTGCGAGGAGCAGTTTCTGGTGGGTGAACTTGTCGGCCTCGGCGTCGCGCTGGGAGACTCCGCGGACCATCAGCGTGCCGGTCCCGATCCTGCCGTCGGGCGTGCGGTATTCGAAGACCTCGGTGATCACTCCGGGGAGGCTGCCGCCCTTGAATCCGAGCACCGAGCCGTCGGGCATCGGTCCCTGGTATTCGAGATGGCGGCGCGCAAGCTCTGCACCGGGCCCGAACGAGCTGTCGGCAAAGCTCGTCATCAGTGCGTTGAGCGCGTTAGACGTCGCCTCGAGATGCGAATCAGTCTGTGGTCGAAGAGGATTGGCGATAGCGAGGTAGGTGTCGAAGAGGCTCGGTACCGGTCCGGTGAATCCATAGCGCACCATGACGTCACGTAACGCGTTGTCGCCCAGCGTGTTACGAAGCAGGTCGGGAGCTGCGGAGTCGGAGAAGCGGATCATCACGTCGGCGAGTTCGCGGTAGGTCACCGTGGCCGAGAGGTCGAGCGGGATGCCCTCGCGTGCGGGAATCCGGAGGTACTCGAGCGCTCGAACGTGCGCTCCGCCGTCGAGCGGGATGTACCAGCGCTGCCAATCCGTGACGGGGACACGCGCTTCCGGGTCGAGCCGGCCGTCGGCAACCGCCCGCGAATACGCCGCGAGATGGATGAGTTTGATCGACGACGCCGCGGGGAACTGCACGTCGGCGTTGTGCGTGATCGGGTCGCCGTCGAGTGGTCGCACACTCAGTGCGTAGTTGCTGCGATGGGCGGCGAGGTACCCGATCCAGCCGGGCACGGTGGTGACGTTCGGCTGTGCGGGTGGAGCACACATCGAGGCTGCGGAAGGGGGTGCGGCGGGGGCGTACGCGGGGGTGAAGAGACCCACGGCTACGGCCAGCACGAATGCGAGGTAGGAAGCGGGGCGCATCGGAACTCCTCAAGTTCGTAAGTACGTAATTACGAAACTATCGAACAGTTTGTGTCGCCGCAACCATCGAGTTATCGACTGTCAGGCCGACGACAGGCGACGGCAGGGCCGCGTAAGCGCAGCTCCCTAACGTCAGTGTCAACAAATCCTGACTACTGATAGGAGGTGCTGTCATGGCAACCACCACTGATGCCGCGACGCAGAGTTCGTCGCGCACCTACACGTCTCTCGCCGCAGCAGCCATACCGCTTGCTGCGCTCTGTCTGGCCTTCTTCGTCGAGATGGTCGACAACACACTGCTCTCGATCGCGCTGCCGACTATCGGTCGCGACCTCGGCAGCAGCACCACTGCGCTGCAGTGGATCACCGGTGCGTACTCGCTCACCTTCGGCGGGCTGCTGCTCACCGCGGGCTCGATCGCGGACAGATTCGGTCGACGACGCGTCCTGATGATCGGTCTGGCCGCGTTCGGGCTGCTCAGCTTGCTGGTCGTGCTCGTGAACTCGACGACCGAACTGATCGCGTTGCGAGCCGCTCTCGGCGTCGCCGCCGCGATGATGGCCCCGATCACCAACTCGCTGGTCTTCCGTCTCTTCGACGACCAGAAGCTGCGCATGCGCGCGATGACCGTGATGATCGTCGTCGGCATGGCCGGATTCGTGCTCGGTCCGATACTGGGTGGCTCCGCGCTTGCTCATGTGAGGTGGGAATGGCTGCTCGTCGTCAATGCGCCGATCGCGCTCATCGCAGGCATCGGCATCTGGTTCGGCGTCGCGTCGGATCGTCGTGAAGACCTCACCGACTACAAACTCGACATCCCGGGAGCGCTGCTGAGCATCGCGACGATCGGCCTCGCGTGCTGGTCGCTGACCAGTGGCGTCGACCACGGCTGGGCGTCGGCGATGACGCTGGCGTCGATCATCGGCGCGGTGGTCGCAGGTGCGGCATTCGTCTGGCATGAACGGCGAAGTGCCGCACCGATGTTGAACCTCTCGCTGTTCCGCAACGGCACCGTGCGCGGTGCGACGATCGCCCAGGTCGGTAGCGCAATCGCGATGGCCAGCGTGATGTTCGGACTCATCCTGCATTTCCAGTACGCCTACGGCTGGAGCCCGATGAAGGCCGGACTGGCCAACCTGCCGATGATCGCGACGATGCTCCTCGCAACACCGCTGTCGGAGGCGCTGATCACCCGCTTCGGTCACCGGATGACCTGCTTCATCGGCGCGATGGCGCTCGCAGTGGGCACCGCGGGTCTCGGCTGGGGTGTCACGCACGGGTACCTCGCGATCGCGATCTTCATGGTCGTAATGACCTTCGGACTGCGGACGGTCATGACGATCTGTGCGATCGCACTCGTCGACGCGATGCCCGAGAATCAGACCTCGATCGGCACCGCGCTCAACGACACAGCGCAGGAGGTCGGTAGCAGCGTCGGCACGGCGATCGTCGGCACGATGCTCGCGACGCTCGTTGCGGCGCACCTACCGGAGGGGAAGTGGACTGCCGCCTTCACCGACACGTTCTTCCACGGGGAGAGCATCACGTATGTCGTGCTGGGGATCGTCGTCGGCGTGATCGCGGGCATCGGCGCCCTCACGCTGACCAACTCCCGCAACGCCGAGGAAGCTCACTAGTGGACGCGACGACGTTAGCCAGCGCCAACAGTCAGAGGGTTGGCGAGCGACTGAAAGCCGAAGGACTATCCAGAAGCTCTGGTTAGCCACCAGATTGTCAAGGCGATGACGACGATAGAGCAGCACCCCATCTCGCCGCCGCCAGAAACACCCCCTCATCTACGCAGATGAGGGGGTGTTTCACTGTCTGGGGTCAGTTGGCTGTCTCGGCTCTCCCGTTTTCAGTCATTTCTGAACGGTCCCGGCGAGCCGACCTGGGCTTTTGCCGCCGGGCAGCTCTGAAACTGACTGAAAACGGGAGCGGCCCGGAACGTATTCGGGCGGATCACGTCCACACGCGCACCTGCGAACGATCGCCGATGGACGCTGGCGAAAATGCCTGGGACGAAGGGGAATCTGCGAGCTCCCACGGGCCGCATCGGTTATCTCTGGAGGACTCCCGGTCGCTGTGGCGTGTTCAGAGGACCGAAACCACCTTCTGCGCAGTCTCTTTCGCTGATCCGGGGTTCTGGCCGGTGACAAGGCGACCGTCGACGACGGTGTAGGAGACGAACGGCAGTTTCGCCTTCTGGTAATTGGCGCCGCGGCTGCGCATCTCCTCTTCGGCGTTGTACGGCACCAGCTTGTTGACCCGCGCGAGAACCTCTTCCTGCCAGGCGAATCCGGTGACATCACGGCCGGCAACGAGCAGTGAGCCGTCGGACAACGTGGTGTTCAGTAGTCCGCAGTAGCCGTGGCAGACCGATGCGACCACTCCGCCTCGCTCGAAGATCTCGCGGGTGATGCGTTGCAGCCCAACACTGTCGGGGAAGTCGTACATCACCGCGTGGCCGCCGGTGAAGAAAATGGCGTCGAAGTCGGCGGAGTCGATGTCGTCGGGGGCGGCGGTGGTGTCGAGGAGCGCCATGCGGTCGGGGTCGGCGCGCCAGGCCTTCGCGGTCTTGTCGTAGTTCGGAAACTTCAGCGACCGCGGCTCGAGCGGGGAGTGTCCACCCGCCGGACTGACGAGAGTCTGTTCATAACCGGCGTCGTCGAAAATCTCCCACGCGTGGGTCAACTCCGACAACCACAGGCCGGTGGCGTGCGACGGATCGTCGTAGTGGCTCACGTTTGTGACGACGTTGAGTATCCGTGTGACCATCGCGTGCGGCCTTCCGTCGGTGGTGTGTTGATCCGACGTTAGGGGCGAATGTAAGCAGTGTCAACCGGCCGTGGTCTGCGTGCGAGCCCGCTGTTGGACGAGTTCGAGAGTCCTCGCGGTGGTCTCGATGTCGGATGCGTCGATGTCGGCGGTCAGTTGCGCCGTTGCTGCGCCGACGGATTCGCGTGCGGCGGTGAGTTGGTCATTGCCGGCGCTGGTGAGTGCACCTGCGGCGTCGAGGATTCCGTTGTCTCGGAGCGTGATTCGTATGCGCTCTACGGATTCGACCGACTGCTGCAGGGTTGTCGCGATCGCAGGCAGTGGTGCACCGGCGAGGCTCATGTTCAGGTAGATCCACTCGTCTCGACCGAGGGCTGGGAATGGTGCCAGCTCGTGATCGAGGAGTGCGCCGAGCGCGCTCTCGGTAGAGCCGATGATCTGGGGCAGTGAGCGTGTCATGGGAACCTCCCGCGTGTACCGTTGGTGTGACCAACAGTAACAGACCATTGGTGGTACCAACAGTGAGCGATTCTTCGACGTCTCGTCGACTAACCGACCTGCCGACGTGGCAGCTCTCGCGCGTCGCTGCGCGTTCGCATCAGGTGCTGCACGAGCGACTGCGCACGGAGGGCGTCACGGGCTACGAGTTTCGCGTTCTCGCTGTCGTCGCCGACCTCGGTCCGGTGAGTCAGACGGAACTCGGCCGTGCGGCAGAACTCGACCGTCGAGACGTCGCGGTGACGGTCCGCGACCTCGAGTCGAGAGGGATGGTCGAGCGAGCACCCGATCCAGCACACCGGCAACGAAAGCTGGTGTCGCTGACCGCCCTGGGCGAACGCACGCTGGCTGACCTGGAACGAGTGATTGCGGCGGTTCAGCGTGAGGTGTTCGGCGCCTTGGACGACGCCGAGATGTTGACCCTGCTGGGCTATCTATCGCGACTCGGTGGCTAGTGCTGTGTTGTCACCACGCCAATGGCGACGTGCCGAGCGGGCGCGCGGCTAGCGGTCGTGGCGTCGGCTTGCCGTCGAAAATGATGGGGATGACCGGTTCGTCGATACGGCCGAACGGACCGTCGACTGTCGTCAGATCGATTGACCTGGCGCCCCAATCGATGTCGGGGGCGGCGTCCGACGGACCGAGAGATTGCACCCAGGTGCACACGCGCGCGAGTCGCACGCGCACCCTCCATGAACCGCCCTCGGTTTGTCGACGGCGAAGCGCGGCAACGATTCCCGTCGCGCCGAGGTAAGCGGCCAGATAGTCATTGAGGAGGTGCGTCGGGGGTAGTGTCGGCGGACCGCCGCGCCCCTCTTCCAGGCTGAAACCGGTTGCTGAACAAGCAAGTTGGTCGAATCCGCCACGATCTCCCCATGGTCCGTCGGAGCCCCAGCAATGGTATTCGACGACGACGATGCCCGGTCGTCGCTGCGCGAGGTGCTCGGCATCGAGGCCATGGCGCTGTAGGCCGCGGTAGGCGTTCACGAAGACGTCGGCGTCGGCGATCAGATCGGTGAGTTCGGCCAACTGGTCTGGGTCGCGAACATCGCAGTAGGCGTTGCGTTTTCCGCCACCGGTGAGCGCAGGCATGGGGTGGGGGTCGACGAGGTCGGGTCGGGTGACGTGCACGACGTCGGCTCCGAAAGCGGCCAGCAGTTCGGTGCTCACCGGGCCGGCAATCACGTGAGTCATATCCACAACTCGAACGCCATTCAGCGGCGGCCATTCTCGTGGTGCGGTAAGGGATTCGGGGTCGGAGTCGTCGATGCGTTCCAGGTCGATGACCGGTCGTCGTGCGACGTCGATACCCACCGGCGACGCGGCCCACTGTTCGGCGGTTCGTGCTGCGGCCGCAACGCCGCCCGCTGCAACCACGGCCTCTTCGAGGGCAACGGAATTCCATGCGAGAGCGGCTTGCGCGATTCGCTCCTTTGTGGGCGGGCAGTCCAGGACGGAGCAGACGGCGTCGCGTTGGTGCGGAAAGGTGGTGATCAAGAACGTCCAGCCGTCGGCAGTGCGATAGAAGTCGTTGTTGCGCAGTGCAGTCGGGTCTTCTGCGACCGATCCGGTTGATTGACCGTTGATCGTCGTCAGGTATGCGGCACGCAATTGGTCGACGGCGTCGGAGACACTGACGGACACTCCCGAGCTGTCACCCAGCGCTGAGATCTGGGCGCCGAACGCCGCG
The DNA here is from genome assembly GCF_001665925.1 of Gordonia sp. 852002-50816_SCH5313054-c. Lineage (NCBI taxonomy): Bacteria > Bacillati > Actinomycetota > Actinomycetes > Mycobacteriales > Gordoniaceae > Gordonia > Gordonia sp. 852002-50816_SCH5313054-c. The sequence goes on along the minus strand of NZ_LZTE01000055.1, from coordinate 14,559 downwards.
ATCGCGGCTGCCGATGCGTCGCCGATTCGGTGGGGTGATGGTGTGATCGGGTCGGCTCCGGAGATTCGCGTCGGGCCGACGTCGGTTCCCGTGAGCGCGGTCAGGCCGTCGACGATGTCGGAGACGCGCGGCGAAGTGGTTGGCATGGCTTCAGTCTTCGCGTCGAGGCTGCAACGCTGGTGATCTTCCGAATATACGTAAGATGTCGGCGTGGGTGGACAACGCGCCGTCATGCGAGCCGACCGGATACTGGAAGAGGTTGCGCGTGCGTCGAAACCGTTGTCGCTGAGCGCGATTGCTCGTTCTGTGGACGCACCGGTGTCGTCGACGTCGGATTTGCTCGATGACCTGGTGTCGTGTGGATACCTGGTTCGATCCGACCGCAGGTACCGTCTGGGTCCGCGGCTGATGACGTTGCGGCTGATCGCGGCCCACGCCGATGCGCCACCGATTGACGCAGATGGGCTCGCGACGCTGGCGGAGTACACAGGACTGCCGGTCGCGCTTGCCGTGCTCGTCGGCTCCGACGTCGTGTACCTCGGGAGTGTCGGCGAGGTGTCGGAGCATGCAGAAGCCGTGGTCGGGGAGTACCGCCCGCGACCATTACTTCGCACGGCGGCCGGGCGTGCGTTCCTGGCTTTCGCCGACGACGGTGAGCGCGACCGGTTGTTGGCGATGCACGCCGGACCGGCCGACGCCGCTGGTTTCCAGCGTGAGGTCGCCGCGATTCGACGTCTCGGCTATGCGATCAGCGACGGACTCGCCGATCCCGAGATCCGCGCCGCTGGTGTTCCGGTGTTCGAGCGCGGGCTGCTGGTCGGCGTCGTCGTGGTGGTGGGTCCTCGAACCGGCAACGGGCGGGGCGTGGACAAGGCCGCGCGGCAGGTGCGGGAGTGGCTCGCCCGTAAGTGAGGTCTATAGATGTGTGTCTTGCGTAAGGATGTGGGTGCTGCAGCATCCAACTCTTTCAACAAGACACACATTTGGGTGCGCTATCGGACGGTGAATACGTCGGAGCACTGCGAGGTGGCCGGTGTGGTCAGCAGTGCGCCCCGGTTGGTCGGGCGGAATTCGATGCGGACGCGGCCCGGGCCGGTGTTCACGCCCTCGAACGTCTTCATCGTGCCACCGTCGGAGAGGCGCACGCCGAGTTGGCCGCGCAACTGCCCGGTCTTGCCGGTGCCGAGGTTCCGCCAGCGGACGTCGATCAGGTTGGTATAGCCCCAGACCGACATGTTCGCGTCGATCCGGATGTCGGCATAGCCGCTTCGGAGCGGATTGGGTTGCGATACAAAGATTCTTCCGAAGTAGGGAAGGTCGATCACGTTGGGGCTGATGCCTGTACAGGGGGCCGCGGAGGTTTGGAATCCGCCGCCCGGACCGTTGTGAAAGATCGACGCCGAGGCGGTGCCTGCGGTGATGCCCGAGCTGATGATCGCGGTCGCCGCAGCCGCCGCGCCGAGCTTTTTGAGGTGTCCCATACTCGTCTGTCGAGATCGGGCCGGGATGTGTTAGCCGATTGCGCAGATGCGTGGCATTTCCGTTATAAAGCGGACGCGACCATAGACGCGTCTGGGCCGACATGGTGCGACAAATGTGTGTCTTACGTGAGGATGTGGGCGCTGCAGCATACACATCCTTCGATTCGACACACGTTTATCGATCGGTAGAAGTCCGCGCGACCGCGGCGATCAGTGGGTGTATGCGTCCGCGTCAGCGGCGCCGAGCAGCGTCACACGAATCGAGGCCGCCAATTGTGGTGGAAGATCGACTGATTCGTCGCCGGACACGGACACGGCAGCGCCCTGCTTTCTGGCGACGATGGTTGCGCCCGGTTCGATGCCTGCTTCAAGCAGACGTGTGATGGCGGATTCGTCGTTGAGCACATGCTCGGAGAACGCTTGCACCGATAGCCTGGCGGAGCCTGTGTCACGTATGGCCTCGGACAGTGGGAGGCCGGGTAGCAGGATCGGGCTATCGTGAAAGCCTAGTTGCCAGAGTGCGGGTATCGGATTTCCCCAGGCATCGGTGGTTGGGTACCGCAACAGGTGCATGAGTTGAGTTTCGGTGGCTTTGTCCATGGACAGCTCCCAGCCCGACGCAACTCGGTGAGCCTGTAAGCGAGGTAGGCCGACGACGTCGACGAGCATCCTCTCGGCAAGTCGGTGCCGCCTGGTCAACGCGACGCCGAGATCGCGCCCCGCCTTGGTGGGAACCACGAGCCGCTCGTCGGTAAAGTCGAGCAACCCCTGATCTCTCATTCTCCGAAGCATTTGGGCGACAGATGCTTTGCTGTTCCCTGTGCGTTCGGCGATGCGTGCGCGACGAACCTCCACGCGATCTTCCTCAAGGTCGAAGATGGTGCGAAGGTAGTTTGCGACGGTCGCCGTAACCTGTGTTGTCATCAGCGAGCATGATGCCGGTGGTGAGCTTAGGGGACCCTGAGTGTGCGCTGGAGTGACCTGGCATGAGGTGCGGAATCGTTGGGGTCATCGGCGCCGGTGAGCCAGAGGAATGCGACGAGGATGGTCGCAAGGACGAGCGAGCCAATGGCGACAACATCGTCGCCGAGACCCAGTCCGATCGGTTGCGGCTTGCCGAGCCAATCAGCCACCGACGCACCAAGAGGGCGGGTGAGCACGTACGCGGTCCAGAATGCGGCGACGGCGTTGAGGTGGAGGTACTTCCAGCCCACGCCGGGCACCACCATGAGACATGCGTAGAGCACGATGGAGCCGGCGAATCCCAATCCGAGGAAGAATGCGCTCCAGTCGCCCAGTGCCGTTCCGAGTGCGAAGGTCAACAGGACTGTGCCCCAGTAGAAGACCTCTCTGCGTCGTGTGGTGATCTCGTGGATGTTGAGCGTGTGTTCGGTTCGGTACCACAGTGTCATCCACAGCCCGAGAGCGATCGCGTAGCCAAGACTTGTTTCCGTTGTGGACAGTCCGACGACGTGCAGCCCGTCGGCGACGACCGTGCCGAACACCGCCACTCCCGCTACCGCGAACCAATAGGTGGGTGCGTGGTAGGCACGCGACCGGAGCTGCAGCCACAAGCTCATACCCATCCAGACGACGCCCACGACCACCGGAACCGCAAGACCGAATGTCGCCAGATAGTCCGACATCGCCTCTCCCATACCGGTTGTCACGATCTTGACAACCCAGAACATGACGCCGATCGCCGGCACCTTGACGGCCAGCTGCTCGTTCAGGCCGGTACGAATTCGGCTCGGCGACTTCGCTTCGGTAGGCGCCACTGACGCCGAAGCGTCGTGAGAGGAGTCCGACATAGAGATTCCTATCGTAGGTATCCGGAAGGGAGACGCGCTTGCGCGTCGTCGCGAAAGCCGCTTGTACGAAGGGCGATTGAAGGACTCCGCGTCCGCGTCGAATCACCGACGCAGTCAACAGTATTGAGGTCGCGGTACGCCTGCGAATCGGACTCAGCACCGGTTAAGAAACTCAGCGCCCGGTGAGATGGCCCGCGGCTTCGTCGAGCGAACCCTTGTACTCAGTGTGACTCAGCATCTCCACAGGGCTGCTGATCAATAGTGACATCATGTCGAGCTACATTCGCGTGTCGGGCGGATTGGCGTTGGCCCTTGTCCTTGTGGTTGCGGGTGTCGCCCTGCGCATCTCGGGCGGCGGTCCATTGCCCATTGACTCAACGATCATGTCTGCGACGACAAGATTTCATACGCCTCACCGGACCTTGGTCGTCGACGTTGCGACTCAGGCTTTCAGCCCGTGGGCGATCGTCGTCTGGACTGCTCTGGCGGCGGTCATTCTGTTGGTGCGCGATGCGTGTGTCCTGCGCGCCGTCATGTTGGTTGCCGCAGTCGCAAGCGCCGGGGCGCTGTGTGCGATGTTGAAAATGCTGGCTGCGCGCCCGCGCCCGCCGGTCGCAGACCAGGTGGGCGTATTGGAAACCACCTATTCGTTTCCCTCTGGCCACGTGGCTGGGACTGCTGCATTGGTGGTCGCCGTGGCGTCCCTCGTTGCACGGTCGGCGGGCGGTGGTGCTCGCACTGCGTTGTGGGTGTGCGCCATCGTCGCAGTTGTGTTCGTCTGCGCAACGCGCTTGTACCTCGGTGTCCATTGGATCTCAGACGTGGTCGCAGCTGTTGGTGTCGCCTGCGCTGCAACGCTACTCGTACTCCCTATCGTTGAATTGGCAGTGGCGAAGTGGCCGTCCCGAAGACGCAGCGTCCTCATCGTGGCGATCCTGTTGGTTCTCAGTGCCGTCGCGGTGATTCTGGCAGTCGACGGTGACGGCATATCCGATGGAGCGTCCGCGGCGCGACAGGCAGGACACCTGGCTGGTGTATGGGCCACCGAGTATGCGGAGTGGTTCTCTGCCCATCACTGATCGGAGAGGCCGGTGGCATCCCACCTTCGTCTCTGTCAGAGAAGGTCTCGGGAAACCATTTCGACAGTGACGAGCGCGGCCACTGCACTCACCGCCAGCAACGAGATCAAGACGAAGAGTTGCATGATCGCCGCTGCGGTGGTCGAGGCTCCACCGAGAACCATCCCGACGAACGCGCCCGGAATGGTGACGAGGCCAACTGAGCGGGTCTGATCCAGTCCGGGAATCAATGCTGTTGCCGCAGTGGGTCTGATGATCTCCAGTCGGGCATCGCGCGACGAGAACCCCAGTGACAGTGCCGCTTCGACCTCGCCGTGCCGAGTGCGAAGTTCATCGTGCGCGCGCTTGCCGGCGATCGACGTCGTATTCATCGCACCTCCGAACATGATTCCGGCGGTCGGGATGATCGCGATGCCAGTGGCGGGTAGTACGCCCACAGCAACCAGTGTCACGACGATCAGGATGGTGCTGGCTGCTACCGGGACGAGGCACCGGATTGTCTTCCGCACGCTCGCACGGTGTGCTGCTGACACGCGACCTGCCGAGGTCGCCGCGGCGGTGATCGCCATGACGACCACGAACACTGCCGATGCCCACAGGGCGTGGATGACTAGCGCCAATACTGCTGCCAGAGCAGCTAACTGGCAGACTGCGCGGATCGCGGCCCGTGCGGTCGCTGCGGCGAGTGCGCGATCGTTGTATCGGTTGACGGCGATCGCGATCACGGCGAGCACTGCGATGGAGACTGCCAGGGCTGGACCGAGATGGACGACGGTGTGGTCAGCTTTCACGAGCGGCTCCGTCTGCCGACTCGGGACGACCGACACACATGTGGGGCATCCTTGCTGGTAGAAGCTTAGGGGACGCTGAGTAGCGCCACTATGGATACATACGGCCGACTAGGCTTCGGAAGGTGTATCAGCGTGCAAGGACGATTCTTGGCCGACTTGTCGCCTGGACTCGTCCCGTACGCATGCGGCTCACGCTTCTCGCGACCGGTCTCGTCGCATGCGCGTTGGCAATCGCGGCGGTGGTCATGGTCGAAGCACTACATCACGTGTTGCTGCGGAGTGCTGATGCCGCCACATTCGCGCGCGCAGAGCAAATAGCGAGCTCGTTGTCGGCTGAAGGTGTCGGGGGTATCGACCCGGCGCTGCTCGCGAGCGGCCAGAACATAGCGGTCATACAGATCACCGACGAGTCGGGTGCTCTGAGGTTGGCCAACAAACCCGTCTACTCGCGACCGATGTCACCTCCGTTGGCCGCCGGGCAGCGGTTGACGATCCACGGCGCGCACGCCACTGACACCGAGCAGGAATTCCAGGCGAGCGCCTACGGAGTCAAGACACCCGAAGGAGTCTTCACCATCCAGGTCGGCGCGGAAGAGGCGCCCATCAATGCCACCGTTGTCGCGCTCGGGATACTGTGCTCCATTGTATTTCCATTCGTCGTTGTCGGAATGGCCTTCCTCACTTACGTTTTCGTGGGGCGCGCACTTCGTCCCGTCGACGATATCCGGGCACGCGTCGAGGAGGTCTCGGGTGGTGACCTCACCCAACGGGTCCCGGTACCCGCTACGGGCGACGAGGTGTCTGCGTTGGCTGTCACCATGAACGAGATGCTCGCCCGTATCGAGGTGTCACGAACGCAGCAGCTGCAGTTCGTCAACGATGCGTCGCACGAGCTGAACAGCCCACTGACCACACTCGTTGGGCTGCTGGATCTTTCGAGTGTCAAACGCCAGCCCATCGATCCGGACACGGTCGACTCCGTGATGCTCCCCGATGCTCTGCGCCTGCAACAGATGGTTGCCGATCTCCTGCTTCTTGCCCGCGCCGATGAAAGCGGAGTGCCACTACTTCTCGATGACGTCGATCTCGACGAGATCGTCAGTGCAGAAGTCACCCGACTCGACGCGGTGACCGATCACGTCGTCGACGCTCGAATCGTTGCCGCTCGGGTTCGCGGCGACGCAGACAAGCTCGCACGCGCGCTACGCAACATCGCCGACAATGCTGCGCGTCATGCCTCCAGTCGCCTGTCGGTGACGATGTCGAGAGACGTCGCGGATGCCACGGTCACGATCACGGTTACCGACGACGGTGACGGTATCCCTGACGACGACAAAGCCCGTGTCACAGAGCGGTTCGTGCGCCTCGACGCCTCGCGGCAGCGCGGATCAGGCGGTTCGGGTCTCGGACTGGCTATTGTCTCGGAGATCGTCCGCGCGCACGGTGGGACCGTGGTGATCACCGACGCCGATGGTGGGGGAGCAGCCGTCGGCTTTCGGCTGAGCGTCGAGCAAGATCTGGACTAGCCCGAACGTACCTAGCCGCCTCCGTCGGACGCCAGGCGATATCCGACCCCTCGGACAGTCTGAATTGCCTTGCACCCGAACGGGGTATCGATCCTCTTGCGGAGATAGCTCACGTAGACCTCGACGACATTCTCGTCGCCGCGATAGTTCACGTCCCAGACGGAGTCGAGGATCTCTGCTCGGGTGACCACCTCACCTTTGTGGCGCATCAGGAACTCCAGCATGCTGAATTCCCTTGGCGTGAGGGTGAGTTCCGTCTCGCCGCGAGACGCGACGTGGGCCGCCGGGTCGAGAGACAGGGTGCCGGCGGTGAGCACCGCTGGTCGCTCGGGTGCACCACGGCGAGCAAGTGCGCGCATGCGCGCGATCAACACGATGAACGAGAACGGCTTGGTCAGATAGTCGTCGGCGCCGAAATCGAAGGCGTCGGCCTGGTCGTACTCGCCGTCCTTGGCCGTCAGCATCAACACGGGTGTCCACACCTGGGAACGCCGTAGCGAACGTACGACCTCGTATCCGTTGAGGCCGGGCATCATGATGTCGAGCACGATCACATCGAAGCGCTCGGAGGTGGCCTTCTCCAGGCCGAGCGCACCGTCGTGCACGACGTCGACCACCCAGCCCTCGGCCACCATCATCCTGCGGACCGTCTCCGCGACGTTACGGTCGTCGTCGACTACAAGGATGCGCACGCCACATTCACCGCCCTCTTCTCCGAACACAGTGTGCGCGATCGCCGCTGTGGAGACACTGAGTGGCCCCGGGTGGGCCGACATGGTGCGGTGAATGTGTGTCTTACGTAAAGATGTGGGCGCTGCAGCACCCACATCCTTCGATTCGACACACGTTGGTCGGCCGGTGGCGCCGCCGCGAGCCATTGACAGTGACGTAAGTCACAAAACTACCAAACCTGAGCGGAATGGACTCAACTCTACTCGCGTTGAACAACTCGAGTGGCCATAATTGAGCCACAGAGACTTAAGAACGCACACGTAGAGAAAGAGGTACCACGAAGTGGACAGCTTCACCCCGACCACCAAGACACAGCAGGCGTTGAGCGCTGCCGTGCAGGCGGCGGCCGCTGCTGGTAACCCCGACGTACGTCCCGCCCACATCCTGGTGGCTTTGCTCGACCAGTCCGATGGGATCGCTTCGCCGCTGCTCAAGGCGGTCGGAGTGAATCCGTCGACTATTCGCGCACAAACGCAGGCGATGGTCGATCGGGCGCCGACGGTGTCGAGTGCCAGCGCCCAGCCGCAACTCTCCCGCGAGTCGATCGCGGCGGTCACGGCCGCCCAGCAACTCGCGACCGAACTGAACGACGAGTATGTCTCCACCGAGCACCTCGTCGTCGGATTGGCGACCGGTGATTCCGACGTCGCCAAGCTGTTGCATGACAACGGCGCAACCCCGCAGGCGCTGCAGGAGGCGTTCGTCGCCGTCCGTGGCACCGCGCGAGTGACGTCCGAAGACCCGGAATCCACCTATCAGGCGCTGGAGAAGTACTCGACCGACCTGACCGCGGCTGCCCGCGAGGGCAAGCTCGACCCGGTCATCGGGCGCGACTCCGAGATCCGTCGTGTGGTGCAGGTGCTCAGTCGTCGTACCAAGAACAACCCGGTGTTGATCGGTGAGCCAGGTGTCGGCAAGACCGCCATCGTCGAGGGGCTCGCTCAGCGCATCGTCGAAGGCGATGTGCCGGAGTCGTTGCGCAACAAGACCGTTGTCTCGTTGGACCTCGGATCGATGGTCGCGGGTGCCAAGTACCGCGGTGAGTTCGAGGAGCGGTTGAAGGCCGTGCTCGACGAGATCAAGGGATCGGCCGGACAGGTCATCACCTTCATCGACGAGCTGCACACCATCGTAGGTGCCGGTGCCACAGGTGATTCCGCCATGGACGCGGGCAACATGATCAAGCCGATGCTTGCTCGTGGTGAGCTGCGACTCGTGGGTGCCACGACTCTGGAGGAGTACCGCAAGTACATCGAGAAGGATGCCGCGCTGGAGCGTCGTTTCCAGCAGGTGTACGTCGGTGAGCCGAGCGTCGAAGACGCGATTGGCATCCTGCGTGGCCTGAAGGAACGGTACGAGGTACACCACGGTGTGCGCATCACCGACTCCGCATTGGTCGCTGCCGCAACACTTTCCGATCGCTACATCACCTCGCGCTTCCTTCCCGACAAGGCCATCGACCTCGTCGACGAGGCGGCGTCGCGCCTGCGGATGGAGATCGACTCGCGCCCCGTCGAGATCGACGAGGTGGAGCGTGTCGTCCGACGCCTCGAGGTCGAAGAGGTCGCGCTCGAAAAGGAGCACGACGAGGCGTCGAAGCAACGTCTGGAAAAGCTGCGTCAGGAACTGGCTGATCAGAAGGAGAAGCTCAACGAGCTCTCCGCACGCTGGCAGTCGGAGAAGACCGCCATCGACGCCGTTCGCGACACCAAAGAAGAGCTGGAACGCCTTCGCGGAGAAGCGGATCGCGCTGAGCGTGACGGCGATCTCGGCCGCGCGGCCGAGCTGCGCTACGGCAAGATTCCGGGCTTGGAGAAGGAGTTGGAGGCCGCGATCGAGAAGACCGGCACCGACCCTGACGAAGACGTGATGCTGCAGGAGGAGGTCGGCCCAGACGACGTCGCACAGGTCGTTTCGGCGTGGACGGGCATCCCTGCGGGCAAGATGCTCGAGGGTGAGACCGCCAAGCTGCTGCGCATGGAAGAGGAACTGGGACAACGCGTCATCGGTCAGAAGGACGCTGTCGTCGCGGTCTCCGATGCCGTGCGGCGTGCACGTGCAGGTGTCGCTGACCCGAACCGGCCACTGGGATCGTTCCTGTTCCTCGGACCGACTGGTGTCGGCAAGACCGAGCTGGCCAAGGCGCTGGCGGAGTTCTTGTTCGACGACGAGCGCGCGATGGTGCGCATCGACATGAGTGAGTACGGCGAAAAGCACGCCGTCGCAAGGCTTGTCGGTGCACCTCCCGGCTACGTCGGCTACGAGCAGGGCGGTCAATTGACCGAGGCTGTGCGGCGTCGTCCGTACACGGTGGTCCTCTTCGACGAGGTCGAGAAGGCTCACCCCGACGTCTTCGACATCCTGCTGCAGGTTCTCGACGAAGGACGCCTGACCGACGGTCAGGGCCGCACCGTGGACTTCCGCAACACCATCCTCATCCTGACGTCGAACCTCGGTTCCGGCGGCGACAAGGACCAGGTGATGGCGGCAGTGCGCGCGGCCTTCAAGCCGGAGTTCATCAACCGACTCGACGACGTCGTGATCTTCGACGCGCTGAGCCCGGAGGAACTGGTGTCGATCGTCGACATCCAACTCGGCCAACTGCAGAAGCGGCTCGCACAGCGTCGCCTCGAGTTGCAGGTCACGCCCAAGGCCAAGGAATGGCTCGCCGAGCGGGGATTCGATCCGCTCTACGGCGCGCGTCCGCTGCGTCGCCTGGTGCAACAGGCCATCGGCGACAAGCTCGCCAAGGCGTTGCTCGCCGGTGACGTCCGCGACGGCGACGTCGTGCCGGTCAACGTGAGCGCCGACGGCGACGGGTTGGTTCTGGGCTGACCGCTACAGGACTGACACGCCGATACGGCTGACACGCCGACAGGCCAGAAAGGTCCCGACCCATTCGTGGGTCGGGACCTTTCTTTTGTGAGGGGGCCTTGCGGTTTGGGGACTCTGTGCGCGTTCAGGTGCTCAGGCGGCAGGAACCGCCGCGATGTGCGGCTCGAGACGCTTGAGGGCCTGCCGGATACGCGACTTCGCGGTCGGCAGCGCGACGCCGAGTTCGTCGGCCACCTCGCGGTAGGTCATACCGCGGAAGTAGGCGAGCTCGATGGCTTCGCGCTGCAGTTCGGTCAGCCGTGAGAGCAGGGAACGCACCTCGCGAACGGTTTCGCGACGCTCAGCCGATTCGCTGACGACGTCGTGTTCGATCCGGGTGGACTGTTCGGCCGTGCTGTAGACGTGAAGTCGACGCTTTGCCGCGGTCTCCGAGCGGACCCGGTCGACGGCCCGTCGATGCGCGAGGGTCATCAGCCACCCGAGCGGCGAACCCGACTCCGGGTCGAAAGTGTGCGCCGACCGCCACACCGTGAGGAAGACCTCCTGCGTGGTTTCCTCGCTGAGGCCGCGATCGCGAACGATCCGCAGAACCATGCCGTAGACACGGTGACTGGTTTCGTCGTAGAAGGCGGCGAAGGCGTGCGCGTCTCCCTCCGCGATGCGGGAGAGCAGTGCAGACAGGCGTCCCGTTGAATCACTCATGTCGAGCTCCTGTTGTCGTAGTGCGCAGCGCCGACTTCTCGACGTGGGCTAAACGCTAGGTCTTCGGAGGCGAAGACCGTCAGGGGCAACGGCGGATTGCGACGAACTCGAAACCGAGGGCACTCGCGGTCACGAAGTAATAACGCGACGGGACGTTATAGGTTAACGATTTTCATGGATGAACGCGTCAGTCGTCAGTCAGAGCTTGATAGAGCCAGGAAACGACGAGCGCACCCGGATCGACGACGCCGCGCGCATTCTCGCCGACGTAGCTCGCGCGCCCCTTCGTTGCGGTTGTGTCACGCGTGGATTCGGCGCCATCAGCAGCCTTCTGGGCGACGTCGGCGAGAGAGTCGCCATTCTCCAACGCGTCGACGGCCGGGCTGAGAGCGTCGACCATCGTGTTGTCGCCGACCTGGGCGCCGCCGAGATCCTGGATCTCTGCGAGCGCATGCGAGGAGCCCTCGCGGATTGCGGCCTCGACGTCGTCTGTCTCGGAGAAGGCGTTGGCCAACTCGCGGAATAGCACGCCGAAGATGACGCCGGACGTCCCGCCGGAGCGGACGAGATACGACGTGCTGATGGCGTTCAATACCTGGCTGTCGGTACCGCGCACCGGAAGGCTGAAGTGAGACAGGGCGGCTTCCATGTTGGTTCCGAAATCGCCGTCACCTGCCTTTTGGTCGAGCTCGGTCAGATCGTCGATCGACTCCTGGACGTGTCGGACAAAGCGTGTCAGCCACTCGTTCTCAGCTCCGTCGTCTGCGGAGTCCGACGGTTCGGCGAACGTGGTGTCGCTCAGCGGGGCGGTACCACGCGCCGGATTGGCCGCCCATCCCGGCGCGGTGGTCGGGGCGTCGAAGAGCGACACGATCTCGTCGTCGGCTCGCAGCAGGGTGATCGAGACGCCACGCATGTCGAGGGCCGTGACGAATGTTCCTACCATCGGCCTGGCGATGGAGATCCCGCGACGATCAAGGTCTGCGACGACCTCACCGAACACGAGGTCGAGTTCGAGTGGGTGGGCGGCGCCCAAGCCGTTGACCAGGCAAATCACTTCTTCGCCGTGGGTGAGTGAGAGTGCGTCGACCAGCGGGTCGACCATGCGATTGACCAGTTCACGGGCACCGACGCGGGCGGTGCGTTCACGCCCGGCTTCGCCGTGGATGCCCACTCCGAACTCCATCTCGTCGGCGTCGAGCTCGAAGGTCGGCGCAGACTTCGACGGCATGGTGCACGCGTGATAGGCCACCGAGATGCTGCGGGCGTTGTCCGCTACTCGCCGGCCGATGTCGGCAACGGTGCCGAGATCGTCGCCGCGAGATGCTGCGGCTCCACAGATCTTCTCGACCAGGATCGTCGCTCCGGTTCCTCGACGACCGGGGCCGGTTGCGGAGTCGGATGCCACGTCGTCGGCGACGATCACATGATCGGTCTCGATGTCGTCGCGCACCAGGTGCCGCGCGATGCGGAAGTTCATGACGTCGCCGGTGTAGTTCTTCACGATGTGCAGCACGCCCGCGCCGCGGTCCGCCCACCGTGTGGCACCGACGATCTGCAGGGCATTGGGCGAGGTGAAGACCAGTCCGGGGCATCCGGCGTCGAGCATGCCGGTGCCGATCATTCCGGAGTGCATGGGTTCGTGGCCTGACCCGCCGCCGGAGACGAGGGCGACGTTGCTTTCGCCGTCGCGCTCGCGCAGGTGGAGGAAACCGGGGTCGGACTGCCAGACGATGTCGGGGTGAGCGGCGACAAAACCGCGGAGCGAGTCGGTGATGAAGGTGCCCGGTGAATTCAGGATGTAGTCGCTCACGCAATCCACCGTATCGGTAAAGCGGATGGAGGTGCCGATCGTGTCGGAGTCCCGCGATACGCTCGGCGGCGGCGGACTGGGAGGCAGGACACATGGTGGACGTGATCGTTGGCGACGATGGCTTGTCGCGCTGCACGTGGGCAGCGGTCGAGCCCGAGACGACCTATCACGACACGGAGTGGGGATTTCCGCTCACCGGCGACACCGCGCTGTTCGAGCGGGTCTGCCTCGAAGGCTTCCAGTCCGGCCTGAGCTGGCGAACGATCCTCACCAAGCGCGAAAACTTCCGAGCCGCATTCGCAGGTTTCGACGTCGAGAAGGTCGCGCGCTTCACCGAGCGTGACGTCGAACGTCTTCTCGGCGACGCCGGGATCATTCGTCATCGAGGCAAGATCGAAGCGTCGATCAACAATGCGCGTCGGGCGAGCGAACTCATCGATGCCGAGGGGTCGTTGGAATCCTTCTTCTGGCGATATGCGCCTGCGGCAGAACATATTCCGGGTTCGATGACGCTGTCCGAGGATTCGACGAGGCTCTCGAAAGATCTCAAGAAGCGCGGCTGGAAGTTTGTCGGTCCGACCACGATGTTCGCGCTGATGCAGGCGTCGGGGATGGTCAACGACCACGCCTACGACTGCGTGACCCGGCCGACAGTTGCCGCGGCCATCGAGGACTACCTGGCGTTGCAGTGACCCTTGACTTCGAGTGAGGTTGAGCTTTTAGCCTCGTCAGCATGACCGCCGATGCCAGATGTTCATCGCACCACCCACGCGCCATGCGTCGCGCGCACGTGCCGTCATCGCCAACTCCCGGCGTGCTGCGGACCTGCGGCGGCCTGCACTGTGTCGGTGCGGCACCGAGCGCATCGACCCTTCCGTGTCAGGAAGCCGACGCCGACCTGTGGTTCGCCGAAGACCCTCGTGACCTCGAGCGTGCCAAGGCGATGTGCGCCGACTGCCCGCTGCGGGCGCAGTGCCTGCAGGCTGCGCTTGATCGTGCCGAGCCCTGGGGTGTGTGGGGCGGCGAGATCTTCGAGCGTGGTGCGGTGATCGCGCGCAAGCGTCCTCCCGGCCGCCCGCGCAAGTCCGCGGCCTGACATGGACGGGCACGACCCCCCGGCTGTAGCCCCCGAGACGGTGTCTGGGGCTGGCGCTCGCGCGGGCGCCGAGCGATCCGTATGACGTTGACCCCGGAAATGGGCCCTGATTGTCATACGGATCTGGCTGTCATACGGATCGGGCCCATGCGACAAGACGATGTCACCCCGGCCAGGTGGTCACCGTGGGTAGGTGGTGATGGTTTCGCCTGTGCGGGTGCTGGTCCATGTGATGGAGAGGTCGGTGTGCATGGTGGGTGTCCAGAAGCCGAGGTGTTTGCGTTGGTGGTCGGGTCCGCAGAGGGGGACGAGGTTGAACAGCACGGTCCAGCCACCGGCGTGGGGGTCGGCGTGGTTGAACTTGACCAGGTGGTCGAGTTCGGTGTGTTCGGCGGGTTTTCCGCATTCGGGGTATCGGCATACTCCGTGCAGGGCGATGACCTGTTCGCGTAGCCAGTCGGGTGGTCGGTATCGCAGCGCCCATGGTGGTGGTGCTGGGTAGCCGCCGTGTCCGGTGGGGTCGGCGGGAGGTGCGGGATTGTCGGGCAGCCCCCATGAGGCGAGGTTGGATGCCATCGCGGCGAGGTTGAGCCCTGGCGAGGTGAGGTTCGACGCGGTGAGGTCGGGAAACACGACGGTCCGTGCGATGACGCCTGCCGCGAGTTCGGCGGCGTGGGCGGGGTCGATTGCGCC
>NZ_LZTE01000054.1:0-19609 GCF_001665925.1 Gordonia sp. 852002-50816_SCH5313054-c | reverse complement strand
CCAATGTGCAGGCCATGCCCCATGAAATTGCGAACATCGCGGAAACCCAGGGCGCGGGGCAGATCGCGGTCGGAAGCTTCCACAATCAAGCGATCCGTGACCGCGCCCGCAGTCCGCAACGCCAGCCGTTCGGCCTCAACAGTGGCTTCCACCAGCGCCGCATCGGACACCAACGACACATCGACGGCAGCCAACTCATCCAACACCGCGGCAAGACGTGACAGCTTCTCCGCCACCACCGCATCCGCCGACCCCACCGCAGCAGAGGCCAACACAGATGATCCCAAAGCTGAAGGCGCACGGCCATTCTCGCTGTTGTTGCGATTGCTGTTGCTGTTCACGTGCCGCCACCCCCGCTCCACGTCATGTCGAATATGTGTTCTACATTACCCGACAATACCGACAGCCTCGAGGAAATCTCGAACAAAAGATCGAATCTGTGGAGACTCGTCGCAACGGACAATCCCGAGCGGCGCAGTCGCTCTTCTACCGCAACCCTCCCCTTCCCGATGAACCCCTTGCCGATGCGCCCTTCGCCGCATACTTCCGCCGGAAACGCTCGACGCGCCCCTCGGTGTCGACGACGCGTGCGGTGCCCGTCCACAGCGGATGCGAGGCGCTCGTGATGTCGACGATGATCAGCGGATAGTGTTGTCCGTCATGCCATTCCACGGTCTGCGTCGACGTCGAGGTCGACCGGGTGAGGAACTGCGTGCCGGTCGCGGCGTCGCGGAAGACGACCGGGTGGTAGTCGGGATGGATGCCAGATTTCATGGGAGATCCCCTTTCTCGGAATCGTTGAGTTGTTGATCGGGGTCGAGACCGTCAGTGATGGAAAGCAATCCGGACCCGGGAGGCTTGCTGTCGGCGCACGGGTCCTCGTGCCGAGTGCCGAACGGGTCGTCGTACTCGCGCCAGGCATCGGACCCCTCCGCCATTTCGACGTCGGTGAGCGTCGCGGCGTTCAATGCCTCGACAATCTCGGTGACGTCCGCGCGGTGCGCCAGGATCGTCAGCGCGTTGTGACGGTCACCGAATACCTCGTCCCACCGAAGCGCCGCCATCGCGAGGCGCGCCTCCTCGACGTCGGCGCGCTCGTCGGCCGGCATCGCCGCGACCCACTGTCCGGCCTCCTCGACCCGTAGTGCCCCGCCGGCGGACTCCAGCCAGAACACGTCGTCGAATCGCGTTGCCAGCCAGATTCGGCCGCGCGAGCAGATCACGCCGTCGAGCAGGTGGTCGAGGGCGTCGTGGAGGCGCGTCGGATGGAAGGGTCGGTCGCTCTCGAATACGGCCATGGACACACCACATTCAGTGGTCAACGGTGGCGCCCCACGCAGGAGCGGGTCATGCGGACCGAAGACTGCGCCGCGTCGGGCGGTCGGGCCTATCGCGCGCAGCAACTGGATCAGGGTGCCCGGCCGGATGGGTCGTTGAGGCAGCTCCATCACGATCGGAGCGCCGGGCGCGAGGCGACGCAAGACCTCCATCAGCCTCGCCGACGACCATGCGTCGCGAAACGCCGGGTCGGCGCCCGCGAGTACCAGCGCGTCGGCGAAGGCGACCTGACCGACCGCCACCTGCGCCAGGGTGCGATCGTCCTCGGCCACGGCAGAATCCCACTCAGCAGACCACTCGACAAGCCCAGCTTCACCGAGTGTGACGTCGCCGCTCGCGGCGTCGAGCCACTCCATCTCCGACACGCACGCGATCGTTGCGTCGACGACGACGTCGCGCCCCGCGGGAGCGTCGACGAATCCAGGCATGTCCGAGCAGACGACATGCTCGATCGACCAGCACAACGCCTCGGGTTCGATGAGCGGATCGAGTTGCAGCACAATACGTTCCACCGTTGATCGCTGGTGCAGTCGACGCAGCAGCGGGAGCAGGTCGATCCGCAGCGTGCACGACACGCACCCGTGCTCGAGCGAGATCTCGCGGATGTCGGTGTGCTCGACGCCGTCGAGGTCGATCGTGCGCGTCGTGCGCAGCACCCGACCACTGGGCAGCGACGAGAGGTCGTGGTGGACCAGCGTGGTCCCTGCCATCGCGAGCGCGTCCACGGTCCGCGCCACCGCTTCCCTGTCGAGCCCGGTGACCAGCGTCATCGGAGTGCGCGGCCTCGACGGCCGGCGTCGAGCATCAGTTGAATCGGCCTGCACAGCGTCGCTCCTTCACTTCAGAATTATTGGCAACGATTTCCATTTAGCGTGCCGCCACGATAGCGTGGAATACCGCACTAACGCCAATCGTTTCCAACAAGGAGGTTGTGCCGTGGCAGCACGATGTCAGGTCACCGGGAGAACGCCGGGGTTCGGCAATCAGGTGTCGCACTCGCACCGAAGGACCTCACGCCGCTGGAACCCCAACATCCAACGACGCCGCTACTACCTGCCCAGCGAACGACGTTTCGTGACGCTCGACGTGAGCGCCAAGGGCATCAAGACCATCGACCACAAGGGCATCGAGGCCGTGGTCGCACAGATACGCGCACGAGGAGAGAAAGTCTGATGGCTCGCAACGAGATCCGACCCATAGTCAAACTCCGGTCGACGGCCGGAACCGGCTACACCTATGTCACCCGCAAGAACCGCCGCAACGACCCCGACCGCATGGTGATCCGCAAGTACGATCCGATCGCCAAGCGTCACACCGAGTTCCGTGAGGATCGCTGATGGCCAAGAAATCCAAGATCATCCGCAACGAGCAGCGTCGTGAGATCGTTGCCCGCTTCGCCGAACGACGTTCGGCACTGAAGCGCACCATCGTCGACGCCGCCGCAACACCCGAAGAGCGT
The DNA here is from genome assembly GCF_001665925.1 of Gordonia sp. 852002-50816_SCH5313054-c. Taxonomy (NCBI): domain Bacteria; kingdom Bacillati; phylum Actinomycetota; class Actinomycetes; order Mycobacteriales; family Gordoniaceae; genus Gordonia; species Gordonia sp. 852002-50816_SCH5313054-c. The sequence continues at coordinate 16,812 of NZ_LZTE01000054.1, read as the reverse complement.
GCACAGGCCCAACGCGACCTGCAGGCGCTGCCCCGCAACGCGAGCCCGACGCGCGTCCGCAACCGCGACGTCGTAGACGGCCGCCCGCGCGGCTACGTCGGCAAGGCAGGCGTGTCGCGAGTCCGCTTCCGCGAACTCGCCCACCGCGGCGAACTACCGGGCATCCACAAGTCGAGTTGGTGAGTACCGTCGGGTGTGGGCGCTCACAGCGTCCGCACCCTGCGGCCAACCACCCATCACCCACTACAGAGGACTTCACCCATGGCGAAGCGAGCACCGCGTCGGCCACGGCCAGGCGCCGACACCAAGCCCAAGCAGACCCGCAATCAGCTCAACGCGCTCGGCATCACCGACGTCGACTACAAAGACGTCAACCTGCTGCGCAAGTTCCTGTCCGACCGCGGCAAGATCCGCAGCCGACGCGTCACGGGACTGACCCCGCAGCAACAGCGCCAGGTGGCCACCGCCATCCGCAACGCGCGCGAGATGGCGTTGCTGCCCTTCGTTTCTCAGCGCTGAATCGTCGCCGCTGCTGAGTCTCAGCCGGTTCCGGTTGCCCACAAGCGCGGTATCCGCGCGTCTGGGCAACCGGCACATTCAGCGAGTCACGACCCGCGCTGCATGTCGAGGCTGATCTCCTCGGCGTCGAGTTGCCCGAGCGCGCGGCTCAGCGCCGACGAGCTGTACGTTCCCTGGCTACGCAGTGTGAGCAACTTCTTGCGCTGCGCGGCGATGATCTCGCGGCGGGTCCGGCGGATCTGCACGCGTTCTTCGAAGTTGAGGCCGTACGGCGTACTGGCGCCCGCGGGCACCACACCGCTCTGCGGATCGTCGGAATCACCGGCGTCCGAAACTGCGTCGGCGTCCTCATCGGCCTCGCGGCTGACCTGTTCGAGTCGTGGTCGCAACCACGGGATCTGTCTGACCGTCTCGGACTCAGCCATCACTTTCTGGGCGGTCGCGTCGAGTTCCGCGCGCAGCCTTCGACGTTCGGCGAGCATCGATTCGGTGTCGTCGCCGATCTTGAGCTTGCGGATCAACCACGGAAGCGTGCCGCCCTGGATCAGCAACGACGCCGCCGCAACCACGAACGCGACGAGAACCAACAGTGGCCTGCTCGGGGTATCGTCCGGCAGCGTCTGTGCAGCGGCCACCGTCACCACGCCGCGCATTCCCGCCCACACCACGATCGCCGACTCCTTCGGCCCCAGCGGCGCTTCGGTGTAGTAGTCGATGTCGGCGAGGGTGCGCGTGATCCGCGAATTGATGCGGGCCGCGGTGTCCGTGGAGACGGGCGGCATGTCGCCTGCCGCGAGTTTGGTGGTGTCGCGGTGGCGGCGGCGTCGAAATGCCCTGCGCCACCACTGCCGACTCCGACGTTCCTGATCGCGGTCGATGTCGGCGCTCGGCGTCACCGAGAAATCCGCGAGCATCGGGCGGATCTGATCGCCGCGTCGTCGCTTCCTGTCTAGCCACCACGCCAGCGGCACGACGTACAGCGCCCGCACGAGCAGCGCGACGCCCAACACCGACAGCCCGATCCACACCGCGTTCGGCACGCCTTCGTGGTCGTTGTGGACGTCGGACATGAGGGTGAAGAGCTCCAGACCCATCAGCAGGAACACCGCGCCCTCGGCGATCAGCTCGACGACGTGCCAGTTCTGCATGTCCGAGATGCGGTGCTGCGGCGTGAGATATTTGACCGCGCCTGCGCCGGTGATCAGACCCGCGGTGACCGCGGCGACGAGACCCGACGCTCCGATCGCCTCCGCCGGCACGTACGCGATGTAGGGAACGGTGAACGAGATCGCGGTGTTGGCCGTGGCGTCGCGCATCCGCGACCGCACCCAGAGGTTGGCGACGCCCACCGCCGCACCGATGGCCACCGCGCCCGCCACCGCGAAGACGAAATTCAACGCCACGCCCCAGAACGAGATCGTGGCCGCGGTCGCCGCTACAGCGGCCCGCAGGAGCACCAGCGCCGACGCGTCGTTGAGCATGCTCTCGCCCTCGAGCACGGCGACGACGCGCGACGGTACGCCCATTCGCTTGGCAATCGACGTCGCCACCGCGTCGGTGGGACTCACGATGGCACCCAACGCGACACCCGTTGCCAGCGAGATACCCGGCACCACAAGCGTCAAGAACCACCCGACGACCACGGCACTGAGGATCACCAGCACCACCGACAGTGTGCTGATCGCGGTGAAGTCCCTACGGAAGTCCATCGTCGGCATACCGATGGCCGCCGAATAGAGCAGCGGGGGAAGCACTCCGACCAGAATCCACTCGGGATCGACGTGGAACGCGGGTACGAACGGCATGATGCCGATGACCGCGCCGACGAAAACCAGGACCAGGGGCGCCGGAATCCGCAGGCGAGGAGCGATGTCGGTCACCAGCGCGATGAAGAGAACCGCTGCAACGACGATCAGCACTTTTTCCATCGCGTCTGCCCCTTCCAGGGTCTGTCGCCGGCCACCGGAGAACACTTCCACCGAAAACTGTGCCATTGACTGTTGACAACAATTTCGGTGCCACTTACCGTCGAAAGCCTACGGTGTGACACCCCACACTGTCGGTTGCGCTCAAGCACCGAATGCATCTCGCGGAAGGCAGTTCTCATGACGAAGGCACTGAGGTACGACCCCGACGAGACGGTGTCGATCGACGCCCAGCACGGCCTCCCGCGCGCTGAGTACGAGCAGGTCCTCGACGACCTCTCGTCGGCGTCGGTTCATCGAAACTTCGACCCCTACCTCGACATCGATTGGGACGCTCCCGACATGGCCGTCGTGCCCGACGATCCGCGATGGGTGCTCAACTACGAGGTCGATCCGATCGGCCGCCACCCCTGGTATCAGGAACAGCCGCTCGACAAGCAGATCCGCATCGGCATGTGGCGACAGGCGAACGTCGCGAAGGTCGGGTTGCAGTTCGAGTCGATCCTGATCCGCGGCCTGATGCAGTACAGCTTCAAATTGCCCAACGGCGCCAAGGAATTTCGCTACACCACGCACGAATCGAAAGAGGAGTGCAACCACACACTGATGTTCCAGGAACTGGTGAACCGCATCGGCATGGACGTTCCGGGCGCCAAACTCGGCTACCGACTGATCTCTCCCGTGGTGCCGCTGGTATCCACGACGTTCCCCACCATCTTCTTCTTCGGCATCCTCGGCGGCGAGGAACCCATCGATCACCTCCAAAAAGACTTCCTGCGCATGCGTTCCGACCTCCACCCCGCGATGGCGGCCGTCATGCAACTACACGTCGCCGAAGAAGCACGTCACATCTCGTTCGCGCACCATCACCTCCGTGAGAACGTCGCCCGTAAGGGCCGTTTCCAGCGTTTCGTGCTGTCGCTGATGTTTCCCCTGGCCATGCGCATCCTGCTCGGTGCGATCATGGTTCCGCCGCGCGGATTCAGGAATGAATTCGACGTCCCGCGCGAGGTGATGCGCGACATCTTCTGGCGCGCCGAGTCGTCGAAGCGTGTGCGCCGCAACGTGTTCGGCGATGTACGGATGCTCGCCGCGCAGTGCGGACTGATGAATCCGGCGTCGCGCGCGATGTGGCGAGCCCTCGGCATCTCGGGCCGTTCGTCGCGGTTCCGTAGCGAGCCGACCTACACCGCGGCTTGAGCCCGATCACTTCACTTCTGCCACCGAAAGAGTAACGGGCCCAACACATGCCACATGTCGTGACCCAGTCGTGCTGCGGCGACGCCTCGTGCGTCTACGCGTGCCCCGTCAACTGCATCCACCCGACACCGGACGAGCCGGACTTCGCGACATCGGAGATGCTCTACATCGATCCGACGACCTGCGTCGACTGCGGAGCATGCGTCAGCACGTGCCCGGTCGGGGCGATCGTTCCTTCTCATCGAATCCCGTTGGGACAGCGACGTTTTGCCGACATCAACGCGCTCGCCTACGCCGCCGACGGACAGCTCGGTCTCACCGACGCACGGTTCCCCGTCGACCCCGTGCAGCGACTTCCACTCGCACCGATCGACCATCCTCGGGCACTCGGCATCGAAGAGCCCGTGTCCGTGGGCATCGTCGGGTCGGGGCCGTCGGCGATGTATGCGGCCGACGATCTGCTCCGCCACCGCTCGGTGTCGGTGACGATCTACGAACGCCTCCGACGCCCCTTCGGCCTCGCGCGCTACGGCGTCGCCCCGGATCACACCCGAACTCGGCAGGTCATCGACCTGTTCGACGACATCGCCCGCAATCCACGAGTCGAGATCCTTCTCGACACCGAGATCGGCCGCGACATCACGCTCGACGACCTGCGCGCACGGCATCACGCGGTGATCTGGGCGGGAGGTGCGCCGACCGATCGTCGCCTCGAGATCGAGAACATCGACGCTCCCGGCGTCGGATCGGCCACGTCGTTCGTCGGTTGGTACAACGGCCATCCCGACTTTGCCTCGCTCGCTCCCGACCTGTCGCACCCCTGTGCGGTCGTGGTCGGAAATGGCAACGTCGCGCTCGACGTCGCGCGCATCCTCGTCGGAGGTGCGGGGCGCCTGGCCGACACGTCGATCGCGCCTCGTGCGCTTGCCGCGCTGGAGTCGTCGTCGATTGAGCAGGTCACCGTGCTCGGGCGCCGCGGTCCAGAGCACGCCGCCTTCACGTTGCCCGAACTCGTCGGCCTCGTCGACAACGGCGTGCGAGTGGTCACCGACGTCTCCGACTTCACAGACGTCTCGTACGACAACCTCGACCCGGTGGCGCGGACCAAGCTCGAACTCCTGGCAGAACTGGCGACCGACCAACCAGTCTCCGGTCGCCACATCCGCCTCGCGTTCAACCACACACCGCAGTCGGTGTCGGTCGACGGGTCGGGGGCCGCCGATGGGCTCGTCGTCGCAAACTCGCAACGAACGGGCCTTTCCACAACGACGACGCTCCCCGCGGGACTGATCCTCACCTCGGTCGGGTACCGCGGTCAGCCCGTCCCGGGACTTCCGTTCGACGCCGCGCGCGCAGTGATCCCGCACGACGCAGGACGCGTCTGCGACGACGGTCGTCGCGTACCGGGCATGTATGTCACCGGCTGGATCAAGCGCGGGCCGTCGGGCTTCATCGGTACCAACAAGACCGACTCCGGCGAGACGGTCGAATCGTTGTTGGCCGACCTCGAAGCCGGCCTGCTGCCGACGCCGACCCGGGTGCCGACGCGCAGACAGACGCGGGGGTCGCGCGCAACGCTCGTCCGGGCCGGCCGCTGATCGGTAGATTTGCGGGCATGAGCCCTTCGAAGCCGACTCAACACGCCGAATACAACCGCACGACGACCGAGGCCAATCTGCCGCTGCTCGCGACGGAAATGCGCCTCGGACTCCGCGAGTACGTCAAGGACGAGGGACTAGAACTTGACGATCAGTCCCCCGCGTGGGTGACGCGCAGTTCGCAGTCGGTGAAGCCGGGTCCGCTGGCGCCACAGAGCTTGGAGCCCGACACCGAGGACACCGATTTCGGGACGCTCGTCGTGCTGACGCCCGCGCATCTCATTGTCGAGGTGGTCGGGTCGAGTAAGGGGGTCGTCGTGACGTCGGTGCCATTTGCGCAGGCCACGCTATCGCCGACGGATGCGTTGTCGACCGATCCTGCCGAACGCGGGTTCACGGTGTCCGGCTTCGGCGACGCCGCGCCGCTGGGCAACACCTGTCACATCGGGCTCGGGCCAGAGTCGGAAGCCGACGACTGTTTTGCCGCTGTACGCTCCGCAATTTTGAGTGCCGCCGGTATCTGAATCGACGCAATGTCACAATTCGGTTTCCTACGTTCGAATGACACCGCCTGAGCATCGCATAGACATGCGCTCGCGAGTATCGTCATCCCGCGACGGGGGTGGCCTGGGGATGAACAACACACTTTCACGCTTTGCCTATATCGACGCCGCACGAGCGACAGCTCAGAATTTCGTCGACCTCGTGTGCAACATCGACAATCCAGACGTGTCGCTGGGCAGGCGGTCGAAGTGGACCATCGCGGAGTGCGTCGGACACGTCGCCAGCGAGCCCTCCCGCTACTTAGAACTGGCACGTGGCGCCACGGCGTGGCCGAGCCGCCCGTCTGATCTCAAGGACATCTACGCGAAACAGATCGCGAATCTGCCCACCAGGGAGGTGCACAAGCTCGCACAGAGACTCGTCGACGAACTCGACGAACTACTCGACCTTGTCGGCCACTTCGGCGCGCGAGTACCCGTCATGGCCGTCGAGGGTGACTGTCGTGGGGTCCGTGCCGACTCCGCGCTGGGCATTTTGATCGGCAAGATGACCGTTCACGGCCACGACATCGCACGGGCGATCGGCGCCCACTGGGAACTCGACCCGAGCGTCGCACCGCTGGTCGCACGGGGCAGGCACCAGCTGTTGCCGTGCTGGATCGATCACCTCGGAGAATCGTCGCCACCCGACGCCACATTCGAAATCCGGTTCCGCGGAACCGACGAACGCTTTATCTACCAGTTCACCGACGGGCATCTCGAGATCAACCCCGACGAGCATGTCGACCCTGATCTCTATGTGAGCGTCAAACCAGCCGCGGGGGTGCTCATCGGCTACGGCCGCATGTCGCCGATGCGTGCACTACTGACAGGACGAGCCATGGCCTGGGGTCCCAGTCCATGGCTCGCTACCCATCTGATCAAGCGGTTCGCGCCGCTTGATGCCTGACGCGACCGCCGCCGCGCTGCTGGCCGCGACTCTGCGTGTTCTGCTGACCGCGCGACTGTCCGCTGCGCGCCTGGCCTGAGCCGCGCTGGCTCGAGGCGCCCTGTCCGGAACTGCGCTGTCCGGAACTTCGCTGACCCGAACCGCCCTGCGCGGAGCCACGCTCGCCGGAGCCGCGCGAGCTCTGCGCACCGCGTCCGTCACGAGGTCCGCCACTGCGGCGTCGTGCACCGTTGGCGCCGCCGCGACCACGTCCACCGCCGGCTCCCTGACGGGACTGTCCAGCCGGGCGGGCGGGCTCCGGTGTCGGCTCGACTCGCTCGGCGCGTGCGCCGACGAGAGCGTCGACCTCCGCCGAGCTCGGGCGCACCCGAACCGGCTTGACCTTGATCGCAGCCTTGCCGAGCAGGCCGGCAACGTCGCGACGCTGGTCCGGCAGGCACAGCGTGACGACATCGCCCGCGTTGCCCGCACGTGCGGTGCGGCCGGAGCGGTGGAGGTACGCCTTGTGCTCGGCGGGCGGGTCGACGTGGACGACGAGCTCGATGGCATCGACGTGCACACCGCGCGCGGCGACGTCGGTCGCCACGAGCACGCGCACACCGCCCTCGCCGAACGCCTTCAGGTTCCGATCACGTTGCGGCTGAGACAGATTGCCGTGCAGGTCGACGGCGGGGATGCCGTCGGAGGTGAGCTTCTTGGCGAGCTTGCGCGCCTGATGCTTGGTACGTGTGAAGAGGATTCGACGTCCCGTTCCCGATGCGAGCTCGGCGACCATGGCGTTCTTGTCGGCGTGCTCGATCTCGAAGACGTGGTGCGTCATAGCCTCGACGGGCGACGTGGCCTCGTCGACCGAGTGCATCGTCGGATTGTCGAGGAAGCGCTTGGCCAGCTTGTCGACGCCGCGGTCAAGGGTGGCCGAGAAGAGCATCCGCTGTCCGTCGGCAGGCGTTGCGGCCAGGATTCGGGTGACTCCGGGAAGGAAGCCCAGGTCGGCCATGTGGTCGGCCTCGTCGATGACGGTGATCTCGACGTTGTCGAGACGAACGATGCGCTGCTGCATCAGGTCTTCGAGTCGTCCGGGGCATGCGACGACGATGTCGACGCCGCGCCCGAGCGCCTGCTCCTGACGGGCCTGCTTGACGCCACCGAAGATCGTGGTGACGGTCAGGCCGACGGCCTTCGCCAGCGGCTCGACCGCGGTGGCGATCTGTGTGGCCAACTCACGCGTCGGCGCGAGGATGAGGCCGGTGGGCGCGCCGGGGACGCGGTCGACGTCGAGCTCGGCCAGTCCGGCGACCAGCGGGATCGAAAACGCAAGTGTCTTACCGGAACCCGTACGGCCGCGGCCGAGGACGTCGCCGCCGTCGAGTGTGGCGGGAAGGGTGTCGGTCTGGATGGGGAAAGCCTCGGATTTTCCGTCCGCGGCAAGGACTTTCACGATCTCGGCAGGTACGCCGAGCTCGGCAAATGTAGTCATGTAAAAGGTCTCTCTACGTGCTCATCAGCACTGCGGACCACGGTGGCCTGTGCTGTGGTGGCGAAATCGCGGGTGCGCGAAGTCGTTTCGCCGTATGAAGTCAAAGAGCGGTGGTCGACCCCGGGCTATGTGGGGGACCCGCCGCGAGAATTGCGATCTACGACGCGTTGGCTATGTCTGTGCACGCCAATATGTACACCGTACGCGAGGTCGTCCGAGTGAGCGAATCATGGTGAGCGCAGTCACGTTTACGCTCCGAAGTGGCTGCGGCGGAAATGTCAGAAAGCTTCGCTGACCAGTACCGCGAATGTGCCGGGCTCCAGTGCGTCGAAGACATGGTCGGCATCTCCGGGATACGAGATGTAGTCGCCGGGCCGAAGCTCGACCGGATCATCGAGGGGTCCAACCAACGCCCTACCCGCTGACAGAACGACATGTTCGACGACGCCCCGCGCATGCGGGCGAGACACCTTCGGCTCCCCCGGCTCGGCGCGCAGCAAGAAGATGTCGCGTCGCGACGACGGCGACGCCGCGGACAACAGCGTCGAGATGTACTCGGCGGTCGCCGACGGAATGGCCGGTCCGTCGCCGAACTTGATCACCTCCACCCGACGCGGCGGGGTGTCGACGAGGTCGGAGAAGGTCAGGCCGAGCGCCTCACTCAGCGCCCAGACAGTCTCGATGCTCGGGTTGCCAAGACCCTGCTCTAGCTGCGACAACGTCGATTTCCCAATGCCCGCACGCCGCGCGAGTTCGCCGATCGACAGGCCGACACGAGCCCGCTCACGCTTGAGCGCCGCTGCGATCACCGCGGTGGGACCCGACGCCGTCGGATCAGCCTCGGACCGACCCGCAGCGCCACCGAGGTGGTCGTCCGGCGAACCATCCGAGTGTTCATCTTGACGAACAGTACCCATATGTTCATCATAGTGGTCATGCGTTCGTCATGGGAAACACTCGGCTACGACACACTGCGCAGCGTCGCAGTGATGGCGATGTCGGTGTTCGTCATCGGATGTTCGTACGGCGTCGCCGGTCACAGCGCAGGGCTCAGTTGGTGGCAGATCCTGACCATCGCCTGCGTGGTGATGGCGGGCTCAAGTGAGTTCGTCTTCGTCGGCATCATCGCCACCGGCGGACTGCCCATCGTCGGCGCTCTGGCCGGCCTGCTGGTCAATACCCGCAACCTCGGCTACGGCCTGTCCGTCGGGCCATATCTCGGCTCGGGCATCCGCCGACTCGTCGGAGCACACATGGTGAACGACGAGACGGCCGCCCTGACCGCCGCAGCACCCGACGCCGAGCGTGCACGGGCAGCCTTCCTGTGGTGTGGGATCGGCGTGCTCGTCTCGTGGCCGGCGGGCTCAGCTGTGGGTTCCGCTGCGGGACAGGTCATCTCGAGCCCCGAGACGCTGGGGCTCGACGCCGCGTTCCCCGCACTACTGGCCGCACTGGCGATTTCGGCACTGCGAGCACAACGTTCCGAGCGCGGCAAGCTCGGTGGGTCGCTGGCCCTGGGCGCCGTGATCGCCGTTGCCACAACGCCTTACGTTCCCGCTGGCGTCCCGGTCCTGCTCGCCCTCGCCGGGCTCCTTGCCGGCGTGCCGCTCCCCCGCCGCGATGCCGACCGTGCGCTGGATACTGCCGAACGTGCGGTCCATCCCGTCGACAGTGCGTCTCCTCATGCCGACCGTGCGTCTCGTTACGCCGAGAGTGCGCTCCAGACCGCCGAGCGTGCGTCGTGACGCACGGTACGCAACTGTTCATCGGCGTCGCAGTGCTGGCCGCAGGTACCTATGCGCTGCGGTTGGCCGGCCCCCTGCTGCGCTCACGAATTACCGTGTCGGACAAAGTGCGCGCACTGATCGACCGTGCCGCGCTGGTTCTCCTTGTTGCGGTCGCCGCGACCGGCGCCCTCTACGCCGGGCAGGATCTGTCCGGATGGGCGCGGCCGGCGGGTGTTGCCGCCGGTGTGGTGGCCGCACTGCTCAAGGCACCGCTGATCGTCGTGATCTTGCTGGCGGCAGGTGTAGCCGCTGGGCTCCGCGCGGCCGGCGTCGGGTGAGTTTGCCCTTACTCGGGGCACGCGGCATGTACGTTATGCGCGCTTGACCCAAATCCCTTCTCCGCGAACCGGACACGACGGCACCAGGGTTTCGAATCGCCGGGCGCGAGAGCTTGTCATCGGCACACGAACGCCCGAAGATCGTTGAGTTCGCATCGATCTACCGAGGGACCCTCACATGCGTAAGCGCTCGACGCCGCGTCTTCTGGCCATACTGACCGCAGCCATTCTTGGACTGGGTTCGGCCGTCACGTGTGCCGCGACTGCGCAAGCGGCTCCTCGCCTTCCGACCAACCCGATCGGCACCCCGACCTACACGGTGAACGTCAACAAGCCCGGCGGACCCTCGGGATACATCTTCTACACAACGGGCTGGGCCGCAGCGGTACCGCTGCCCGTCGTTCCGCGCGGACTCGGCAACACCGACCAATCCGCCGTCATCGTCGACAAGTCCGGGCGGGTCGTGTGGCGATACACCGTCGCCCAAGGGGGCAGCATCTCGAACTTCCGCACGCAGACCTATCAGGGACGCAAGGTGCTCACCTGGTGGGAAGGCTCCGGCCAAGGTGGCCACGGCGCGGGAGTCGACGTCATCGCCGACACCCGTGGGCACATCATCAAGAAGATCACCCCTGCGGGACTCGGCTCCGATGTCCACGAATTTCGGCTCACACCTGACGGTCGGGCACTGATCACGTCATACCACCAGGTCAGCGCCGACCTCACGTCCGTCGGCGGTCCCAAGCGCGGGACCCTCCTCGATTGCGTCGCCTCGGTTGTCGACGTCGCGAGTGGTCGGACGCTGACCGAATGGTCTGCACTACAACATATTCCGCTCACGGCGTCGGCTGCCCGATACACCGGCCTCGGCGGCGCAGCCACCTTCGACCCCTTCCATATGAACTCGATAGTGCTCGACCCGGCCGGAAACCTGCTCATCTCTTTCCGAAACCTGAACGCCGCCTACAACATCGACGCTCGCACCGGTCAGATCCTCTGGAGCGTCGGCGGAAAACACTCGAGCTTGCGCATGGGGCCCGGAACGGACTTCTTCGGCCAACACGACGTCGAGTACGCCGATTCCCACACGATTCGCTTGTTCGACAACAACATCAACGTTGCCACCCAACTCGGCGACTCCAGCATCAAGTGGATTCGACTCGATCCCACGCGACGCACCGCGACTCTCGTTCGGCGCCAGGCACATCCCGGAGGCCTGGCCACGGCAGCCACCGGCAACGCCCAGGCAGTGGCCGACGGTTACACCTTCGGGAGCTGGGGCACCGCCCCGCACATTTCGGAGTTCTCACCGTCGGGCGAAATGACCTACGACGCAACGCTTCCGGTCGGCACATATCGCGCCTACCTCGACACCTGGCCGTGATCGGAACGGTCTGAGCCGTAATGCTTCATCAGCTCCTGAGATCGACTCCGCCGACCGCTCGTCCGGCGAGTAGCGCCACAAGCTCGCTCGCTGGACGAGAGACCACCTCGCTGCCGTCACCGACCGACCACGCGAGATCGGTTGCACGAAGCGTGCGATTGCCGACATCCACTCCGAACTGTCGACCTGCGATTCCATCCGCGAGCGAGTCGAGGACAATCAGCGTCGCGTCATCAGACGAGCTGCGCGGCAACGTATTCGGAACGGTGATGTCGGCAGAGTGGATCACCGCGTGAGTCAGCGCGCCTGCGGCTCCACCTCCAGGTGGCGCCCACCCGGCCATGGTGTCGCCGCGCAGGTCGTCGAGTAGCTCGCTGAACGGTCGGCGCGCGTCACGCTCCGCGATCGTCTGCGACAGCTTTTCGAAGTCGCCATCCACCGCGGATAGCTCCGCCATGAAGGCGGGCCCGTCGTAGCGTGCGGCCATCGTCATATGTGCAACGACGTGCCGCACGCGCCATCCCGCGCACAGTGTTTCGGCGTCGGCAAGAGCGGCGCCACCGCCCAGCGACTGCGCGCCGTCGTCGAGGAGATCAGCCAACGCGGACAGTTGCAGGCCGACGAGCGCCTGAAGGTCGGTGGTCGAGATGTTCATGAGGGTTCTTTCGGTTGTCGGGCAAGGTCTTCGACGTAGGTGACGCCACGTTCGAGCGCCGTCTGCCAACCGGCCCTCGCTTCTGGTGTGCGATATTCCGGTGGCAAACCTCGCTGATGGGTGACGACTTCCGTTGTGCCGTCGCCGAGGTCGACGAATGTCAGCGAGGTGTGCACTCCGGAGTCCACTTCACGCCAAGCCAAGAACCGCGGTGCCTCCACGTCGGTGTACTCGGCGCGCATCCGGTACTCCGAGCCGTCGACGTCGTTGACCATCGTCGTCTCGAAGGCGCCACCTGGGCGCAGCTCGACGACGATCCCCTCCAGCGGCGTCGACGTCCCCGTCGGACCCCAGAAGTGAGTGAGGTGTTCGGGCTCGGTCATACACGCGAAGACGAGTTCCCTTGGGGCACGGTAGATCCGCCGCACTGTGAAAGTGTCGTCAGCCATGACCTTTTCCCTGTTCGACGATGGACGACAAGTGCTCGGAGAGCCTGTCGTGTCGAGCCACCCACTCGTCGCGACGGCCTGCGAGCCATCGCTGGGCGGCGTCGAGTCGATGGACTTCCAGATGGCACGGGCGTGACGTACCGATCCGCGTCCGCGTCACGAGGCCGGCGTCTTCGAGTACCTTGACGTGCTTGGAGATCGACTGCTGCGTGAGCGTCGACTGTTCGGTGAGCTCGTTGATCGTCGCGTCGCCCCTGGTCAACGTTTCGACGATGGCCAGCCGCGTCGGGTCGGCGAGGGCAGCAAATGTGTCGCCCAGTTGAGCTGTCATCACCACTCACTTTCCATCTTCACTACTTATCAGTTGTACACGTTATGAGTAGTATAGGACGACGCAAGCGTGTTGTCACGCGGGCATGCCGCACGCAAGCTCAGGCGCCATAGGCGGCGACGAATGCTGCTGCTGCCGCGGTGGAAAGCCGTTGACGCTCAGCGCTATCGGGCAGGTCGTCGGGCATGAACTGGGCTCGATCCAGCGCGGACCCAAGCGCCAGATAGGCGAAATGCGCTGCAGCAAGACGACTCTCGTTGACGACGAGCAGCCCTGCGTCGATGTACGGCTGCAAACATTGCGCCACGACTTCGACGCCCTGCCCCGGCCCATAGTCGTAGTAGCTGCGGGCGAGATCCGGAAAGGCGTCCGCCTCGGCGATGATCAGTCGACGCAGGGACAGCACCCGCGGGTTCAGCACCGCATCGAGGTACACGAGCGCGACGCTGCGGAGCCGCGTCTCGAGCGCTCTCGACGATGTCGCGGCCGAATCGCCGAATGCTGATGTGAGCGTGGCTATTACCGCGTCCGAGTTCGACGCCACACCTTCGACGATGTCCCGGAACAGACGCTCTTTGTCGGTGAACTGCTTGTAGACGGTTTGCTTCGACACACCCGCCCGCGTCGCCACTTCGTCCATGCTCGTTCCGCGAAACCCGTTCCGCAGGAAGAGTTCCGTCGCGGCGTCGAGAATCGCCTGCCGTTTACACTCGGTCCGCCCCGGCGTCGGCTCGTCGTCCTTCTCGCTCATTCTGCGTCAGCCAATCGTCGGAGTACTGGACAGTCTAGTTCCATCCAACCTATCATCGGTACACCCAGCGACCCCGAGGAGAGCCATGACCACATTTCGTACCGTGCTCGAGGCAACGGGCGGCAAGAACGTCGGGATCGTCGTTGACGAGGACGTCGTGCTCGCCTTCGGTCGTGGGAAGCGCGTGCCCGTCATCGTCACCATCGACGGCGATTACACATACCGCACGACCATCGGCGTGATGGGTGGGCGCTACCTCGTGTCATTCAATGCCGAAACGCGCAAGAAGACGGGACGCGGCGCCGGCGACGAGGTCGAGGTGGAGCTCGTCGTCGACCCAGACCGGTAGAGAACAGCTCAGCCGAGCGCCATCCGTAGATCCCACAGCGGCGCATGGGGTTCCATCTGCCACTGGCGTACGGCGTTGAGGCGGATGATCCGCGTGGTGCCCAGAATCAGAAGTGCAGCGAGCGGTAGTTCGGCGAGGAACGCGGTGAGTAGCGAGACCCATCGGTCGTCGGGGGCCGCGGTCATGATGTCGAACCAGGCGTCGCAGATGAGCAGGATTCCGGTGGTGAATCCCGCGAGCACCAGCAGTTGTCGACGCAGGAACGCCAGCACCGCCGTCGCGGTCATCATGGTGACGAGCAGGACGTCGAAGCCAATCCAGGTGACGGACCAGTTGTGGGCAACGTAGTCGACCGGCAGGGTCAGCCCGAGGAAGACGATCCACGGGATGAGCGCCGTCGCGCCGATCGCCATCACACCGATGCGCACGCGCCGAATCCTGCTGCGCACAACCGGGCTCGGCGCTATCCCGTCGAGCGGGCGGGACAGTCGGGCAATCAGATCCCGACGCTGCTGCGCAGTCAGAGCTGCGATCTCGGCGTCGGACAGGATGTCATGGCTCATGACCATCACCTCTCGGAGCGGACGATTCCGTCTTACCCGCTCGGGAGCCTCATCTGCCAACTACGCACCGGTTGTGCCGAAGAGTTGCTCGTAGCGTTGCTTCGGCTCGAGCGTGAGTCCGGACTTCACAAGCTTTGCCCAGTCGTCCGCCAGCACTTCCTGCTCTCCCGACTCGATGGCGTCGAGGCCGGCATTTGCCAGCTCGGCGGGTGAAAGCTTGGGCGCGTCCATGCCCTGAGACATGTCGGTGTCGACCAAACCCATGTGGATGGCCGTGACCTGCGTGCCCTGCGCGGCCAACTCGAGTCGGGTGCTGTCGGTGAGCATCCAGGCTGCTGCTTTCGACGCGGCGTACGCGCCGGCGCCCGGTGCGGTGAACCACGACAACGCAGACACGACGTTCAGGATTGCTCCCCCACCATTCGATTCGAGGATCGGCGCGAACGCACGGGTCACAAGCAGCGGCCCGTAGAAGTTGGTATCCATCTCGCGACGGATCGCTGCCTCATCTCCGGACACCAGCGGCGTTCCCGTGGAGATGCCCGCATTGTTGATCAGCAGATCGACGTCGGTCGCCGTCGCGGCGGCAGCGGCGATGTCGTCGGGATTGGTGACATCGAGCGAGATCGCCTCGACGCCGTCCGCGTGGATGGTGCCGGCGTCGCGAGCCGCCGCGTAGATCTTCGACGCCCCGCGGCGCTTGAGTTGTTCGACGAACGCCGCTCCGATTCCCCTGTTCGCGCCGGTGACGAGCACAACCGCACCCTCGATGTTCATGATGGTTCCATTCTGTATCGATCGCTAGCTTATTGACTCAGCCACCGTAACACATTCTGTAACGGTCGCTATGTTATTGTCGGACCGTGGCAGGCCGACCTCGGAGTTTCGATCGCGACGCCGCCCTGCTGGCGGCCGTCGAGGAGTTCTGGCGTTCGGGATATGACGGCTCCTCCATCGCGCGGCTCACTGCCGCCATGGGCATCACGGCACCGAGCCTCTACGCGGCCTTCGGCGATAAACAGCACCTGTTCGACGAGGCGTCGGCGCTCTACTTCGACCGCGCGATCGCAGCAGTCGACGACGCAACCGCGCTGCCGACCGTCGAACAGGCGATCGCCCGAATACTCGACGACACCGCACACGCGCACACCGGACCTACGACGCCGCCCGGCTGCCTGATGCTGACCGAACCGCGCCTCGGTGCGCAGCGGGAAACCTTGCGGGCGCGCCTACAGGATCGACTCGACCAGGGCATACGCGACGGAGACCTCGCCGCCACAGTCAACAGCGATCAGTTCGCAGAGTTCCTCGTTGCCGTTCTTCGCGGAATGTCGGGATGCGCGCGCGACGGCGGCTCGACCCAGGACCTCCTAAACATCGCCGACACCGCGATGACGGCGCTGCGGGCGGTGAGCACCGCAGCAGAGAAGTCTGCGTGAGCTCACACGTTCAAGAACACCGATGCCGCATGGACTCGGCAAGTTCGCGGTCGAGGCGATCGCGCGTTCGGGTTTCCGAAACCCCTAGCCCCACATGATTTGTCCACTCGCCGCAGCTCCGAGTAGATGCTGGAGCCGTGGGACTGTCTGCCGGACACGGATAGTGGGCGCTCGAGCCAAGGCCCAAGCCGTTCGCCCGGATGCCCTCAGTAAATGGTTGATGCTGGATTCGGACCGTCTCCGTACCGGTCAAATCGAACGTACCAGGCCCCAGGCCTATAGTCGCCCATGCGCAGGAAACTATTTGTCTCACCGCCAGGATCATCGATCCCATCGAGATCTGGTCGCCACAGTAGTGCGACATCTTCATCTCCCGTTAGTGCGCCAGGAACCTCATCCCAATCGAAGTCGGGTCCAGCGTCGTTCTCTCCGTCGGGTACTCCGTCATCGTCGTCCCATTCCGGACCTAAAGGAAGGCTCCGAAATTGCCGCCGCAGCACGCCCTGCTCGTCAATTGCATCGCGTGCAACATCAACCCACCCCCCGTTACAGCAAGAGCCTCCTCCGCGGGCGTGCGCGAGGAATGATCAAGACCTGTGGATCAGGGAGGGCGTGCCTTCCCGTAAATATGATCCTGGTAGTCACTTGATCAAGT
>NZ_LZTE01000053.1:0-89551 GCF_001665925.1 Gordonia sp. 852002-50816_SCH5313054-c | reverse complement strand
TGACCAAACAAAAACTAGCAACACCCAGACCCAAAGACCTGAGCGTCACAAAAATAAATCATCACATAATCCAAAAACTTGGACACACGATGCCAAAATATGGCATCAGACAATCTTGTCAATACACTATCGAGTTCTCAAAGAACACACACCTACCAGCGCCACCCCGCATGGCGAGGCGCTCTCTAGTAAGCTGGTGTTTGGAATTGTTGACCCCGTCTCCGGAGCAACTCTTCCAGGCTACCAGATCCGATTCGCGTTCGCAACACCGTGTGTCGCGGGCTATTCGTTTCTGGCCGCATCGGTGTTCCAGGCCATCAGACCTGAGACACTGCAGTTTCCCCGATTCCGTGTCGGCCCCGGGGTCTTGCTCGCTGCGGTGCAACAAGAAAGTTACACACACGGGAACAGGGCGTCAAATCGCCTGGTCAGAGGCTTAAACGAGCGCCGGCAAAGCTCTTCTTACCGCGTCGGATGACCAGCCAACGGCCGTGCAGTAGGTCGGAAGTGCCTGGAGTCCACTCCGGATCGGTGATCTTGGTGTTGTTGACGTAGGCACCTCCTTCCCCGATCGCGCGTCGTGCGGCTTTGTTGCTCTCAGAGAGCCCGCTGTCCACGAGAAGTCCGACGAGCGTCGGTGCGTCGGAGCTGTATTCGGCGATCGTGGTCTCGCCCAGTGCTGCCGCGAGCGTCGACTCATCGAGATCGGCCAGTTCGGCGCGACCGAACAATGCGTGACTGGCCAGTTCCACGGCCTGGGTGTTGGCTGCGCCGTGGATGAGTGTCGTCATCTCCGCTGCGAGGCGCTTCTGCGCCAACCGAAGATGCGGAGTCTCTTCGGTTGCACGCTCCAGCTCCCCGATCTCTTCCCTGCTCAGGAACGTGAACCACTTCAGGTAGCGCACAACGTCGGCGTCGGACGTGTTCACGAAGTACTGGTACCAGGCGTAAGGACTGGTGAGTTCCGGGTCGAGCCAGAGGCTTCCGCCGCCGGTCGACTTACCGAACTTCTTGCCATCCGACGAGGTCACGAGCGGAACCGTCAGCGCGTGCACGGTGTCTCCGGTGATTCGGCGCGTGAGATCGACACCGCCGACGATGTTTCCCCACTGATCCGAGCCACCGATCTGCAGGCTGCATCCGTGCCTGCGGTGCAGTTCGAGGTAGTCGTTGGACTGCAGCAGCAGGTAACTGAACTCGGTGTAGCTGATCCCATCGGACTCGAGGCGTCGTCGAACAGTTTCTCGAGCGAGCATCACGTTGACCGAAAAGTGCTTACCGAGGTCGCGGAGGAACTCGATCGCGCTCAGCCCTGCCGTCCACTCCATGTTGTTGACCAGCAGCGCGCTGTTCGGACTGTCGTCGAATCGCAGGAAGCTGGCCAGCTGGTCGCCGATGCGTCCGGTCCATCCGCCAACTGTGTCGACGGAGTTCATGGTCCGCTCACCGACATCACGCGGGTCGCCGATGAGTCCTGTCGCACCACCTGCGAGAGCGATAGGCCGATGACCTGCGAGTTGAAAGCGACGCAGCGTCAGAAGCGGCACCAAATGCCCAGCATGCAGGCTCGACGCCGTCGGGTCGAAGCCCGCGTACACAGTGATCGGGTCGGCTTCGACAGCGGACCGCAGTTCATCGATGTCGGTTGACTGCGCGATCAAGCCTCGCCACTGCAGATCGTCGAGAATGTCTGAACCATCGATTCGGTCTTCAGAGGTCAGTGTGCTCACACATCGATCTTGTCATCTACGCGTGCGCGGCCGGCGAACACCCGACCTGTATCGATCAGACCCGACCCTCATCGATCAGGCAGAAGTGAGACGTTGATGCTCTTCGTCGTCGACCGCGCGCGCCTCAGTGGCCAACATGACCGGGATGCCGTCGGCATCGACCCGGTAGGCGACACGAAGCCGCGGGTTGTAGAGCTCATCGCCCGCGTCGAGCAGCGGTCCGTGATCCTGCGGGCACACCAGCCGGTCACGAACGATCGGATCCAGTGACTGCGCGCGAGAACCCATCGACTTGCTTCCTCTCTCAGCGGATTTCCCCAGCGGATTTCGACGCACCGCGGGGCACGACAGCAAGCCTAACGGCGCGGCGAACGCGTCGATCACCCGCTCGCCTCGACATCAACGCGTGCCGGTCGCGGCTCCCCCGGCTGTTGTCCTGGTCGGCGCGCCCGTTCCGACCGCTCTCGCCGACGTCGTGCGATCGCGGGAGGTTGCGGAGGAGGAATCCGGCAGCCAATCCACTCTGCTCACCGCAGTCTTGGTGAACCGTCGGTACCTGCCCTCCGAGTCGCGGTACCAGACCTTCGACCCGGGTTTCGGCACACCGCGAGCCGCCAGTGCGCTCGCCTGCGGGCGATAAGACTCCGATACCGGGATCTCGTCGACGACGCAGACCAGGTGAGGTCGACGGTGCGCGGGCAGTGCGCCAAGGCCGAGCCGCAGTTGCGTGACTGTCAACGAATCCACGTCGACATCGGACCGCATCGTCAGCGCGGCCACCACGATCTGGCTTCCCGGATCGCCGAGCCGGTAGGCGGCCACCTGATCGACACCGGGCACCCGCGAGAGCAGTTGCTCGATCGGCGGAAGGTAGATGGGGCCCTCGATCGAATGCGCCACGGTGTCAACCGATCCCATGAACCACAGGTCGTCGTCGGAGTCCCGGTAGAACAGGTGACCCGACACCTCCCACCGGTCCTTGGGCGCGAAGACGTCACGCAAGACGGTCGCGGTGGTGTCGAAGCGATGCCGCGAACGCGCCAGCAGCAGCCCCACCTCGCCCTGCCCCGCACGGTCGACGAAACCGTTTTCACCGACGACGAGGCGCTCGGCGTCGACGTCGTATGCCGCGATTGCCACCTCGTTGGTTTCCGGCAGAGCGCGACCCATCGACCCGACCTTGTCGGCGGCGACGTTGGCCAGGATGGCCGACCCGTCAGCTGTCGCGAAGAACTCGAGAACGCGGGCACGTGGGAAGCGTTCGCTTATCTCGTCCCAGAGACCGGTGGGAAGTCCCGATCCCATGAACAAGCGGATCGGATTGTGCTCGTTGATCTGAAAGTTCTTGTCGTGCAGTATCTCTCGCAGCATCGACCAGGTGTAGGACACCACCGTGACGCCGTATCGATGAACCTCGGTGGCGAAGTTCTCGGCGTCGACGCCCTCCGACAATGCGATACGCGACCGTCCGACGGCCGTCGCGCCGAGCGTGGTCAACAATCCGGAGGCGTGGTGCAGCGGCGGGATGCAATAGACCGTGTCGCGGTCTGTGAGACCTGCCGCCGACGCCGCTCCGAACGCCGACATCGCGAACCTGTGATTGGTCACCGGCCACACCGCAAGTTTGCCGCGTGAGCGGGTGAACAGGATGAATGCCAGATCGCCAGCGAGACCGGGATCGGGGCGATACCACGCGGGCATCTGTACGACGTCGGGGTCGATCTGTTCCATGTCGATGACGGTGCGGCCGTCGACGCCGTCGATCTCGCGTGCCGACCCGCTTCCGCCACCGAGTACGAGGACGCGATCGCTGTGAGCGGTTGCGGTTTCGAGGTGAACGGGATCGCAGACGACGACGTTCGCGCCTGCCAGCCGCAGCATCTCGCCGACATCGCCCTCACCGGCGAGAAGTACGGCGACCGCGCCCAACCGGGAGAGTGCGGCAACCGCGACCAGCGCGCTCGGGCGCGTGTCCATCAGAACCCCGATGTGCTCGCCGGGGCGCACGCCACACTGCACCAGTCCGGCCACCACGTTGTTGATGCGGGTGTCGACCTGCGAATGGGTGAGAACTCGATTCTCGAAGAGGAAGACCTCGCGGTCGCCGCCCCAGTCGGTGTTCTCCGACATCAGCTTTCCCAGCGAGATACGGGTACCTGACTGGATCTGCCCGAGGCGGAACAGTCGCGGCACCGTGCGGACGGATTCCTGCGCGACGGCAAGCGACGTCCGCTGCACAGCGCCCGCCATTTCCCACAGATCGCGGGACGCCCCGGCACCCGCATCGGCAACCGAACCGATGCCGTGCGTGATCCGAGACAGCAGTCCGACGCCGGTGCCTTTCCCGTCGACCGGCGCCTCCATCGGCTCGACGTGATCGGGCTCGGGCCCCAGGCCCTCCTGCCAATTGATCCATTCGGCAGTCGTCGGCCACGTACGAGTGCCCGATGTACTTCCCACCACAAGACCGAAATGCCCTACGGGAAGCCGTGATTCGTACACGCGAGCTCGGGGTGCCGCACGGACGACACCTCGGATCGCGACCGGTTGTCCGATGTCGTCGACCTCGCCTACGAAGCCCAGAACGGGGGCCGTGATCTCGGCGAGCGTCACAAGTTCGCCGTTGATCACAAATCCGCCGGACACCATGCGATTGTGCGCGACGAACTGGCGCAGCAGTTCCGCGATGGCCGGCCCGGACCAGGCGACCCATCCTTCGGCTTCGAGGAAGCGTCGCTGGTCTTCGCGGGGCAGAAGCGCGTCGCGGTCGTGGAGTTGGCGGAGGAAGTCGAAGCGGCTGCGCGCGGTCTTCACCGGGTCGAGCATTTGGAAACCGAGACGCGCCAGCCAACTGGGCACCCACAGGTGTGGAAATACCTTGTCGGCCAAGACCTCCGCGCCGGGAGCAACCAGTGCTGCGGGCAGTCCGAGCGGTAGTGCCGCGAGAACGTCGACCGGACTACCGAAGGTGATCACGCTGGCCACGCCGCGGGAACGTCGATACGCAGCTGCCTGATAGGCGAACATGCCGCCCTGCGAGTAGCCGGCGACGTGAATATCGCGGCCGGTGGATTCGATGATCCAGTCGATCGCCTCGCTCACCGCGACGACGTGGTCGGCGAGGTTGCGCTCCATCCCGCCTTCTTCGTGATCGGGAGATCCGAAGTCGACGACCCATGGGGTGATGCCGTTGCGGTGCAGCACCGAGACGGCACCGTTGTGTTCGGTCACGTCATAAACGTTGGCAGACACCATCATCGGGGGAATCAGCACGATGTTGGGACCGGTCGCCGGGGCATCCGGGAAGTAGCGTCGCAACCGGAACATCCGTGTGGTCTCGACCACGGTGAACGGCGCGGGCTCGGTCCCGGTCTGCAGACCGCCGTACCGGAGCACCTCGAGACCATTCTGCGCTGTCGCGAGGACACGCTCGGCGAATGCCTTCACGTCGGGAATACCGCCGCCTGCCATCAACCACGCTCCTCCCCGCACACCGTATGGTGATCTGCATCACCTTACCCAAGCTTGGTCAACTCGCACCGTACACGGATCGACATAGACCCCGCGCACTCGTCGACCTCACTGTGACGGTGAACTCACCGACCACCGTGATCGCAGTGCCGGGAGCGCGCGGTCGAGGACGTCGAGCTGGCGCTGCACCTGCGACGGAGCGGTTCCGCCGTAGGCGTCGCGCGACTCGATCGACCCTCGAACGGTCAGTACCTCACGAACCTGCGGGGTGAGGGCCGGATCGATCGACGCGAAGGTGGCATCGTCGAGTTCATCGAGTCCGACGCCGCGGTTCTCCGCCTCCCGCACACACGCACCGGCGACCTCGTGGGCCACTCGGAACGGAACACCTTGACGCACAAGCCATTCCGCAATGTCGGTGGCGAGGGTGAATCCCGCGGGAGCCAGCTCGGCCATCCGATCCTCGTGGAACTCGAGAGTGCCGACCATCCCGGCGATCGCAGGCAACAGCAACTCGAGCTGCGCGACGGCGTCGAATACGGGCTCTTTGTCTTCCTGCAGGTCGCGGTTGTACGCGAGCGGCTGAGCCTTCAATGTCGCCAACAAGCCGGTGAGGTCACCGATCAGCCTGCCCGCTTTGCCGCGTGTGAGTTCTGCGACGTCGGGGTTTTTCTTCTGCGGCATGATCGAACTCCCCGTCGACCAGGCGTCGGCGAGCGTGACGTAGCCGAATTCGGCAGTGCTCCACAGGATCACCTCTTCGGCGAGTCGCGAGAGATCGACGGCGATCATCGCGAAGACGAACGACGCCTCGGCCGCGAAGTCTCGTGACGACGTCGCGTCGATCGAATTCTCCGCGGCTGCGGCGAACCCCAGATCAGCGGCGATCGCCTCCGGATCGAGGCCGAGTGACGAACCCGCCAACGCACCGGACCCGTACGGGGACACCGCAGTTCGACGATCCGCGTCTGCAAGCCTGTCGACGTCGCGGATCAGCGGTTGCGCGTGCGCGAGCAGGTGGTGCGCGAGCAGCACCGGCTGCGCCGCCTGCAGATGTGTCTTCCCCGGCATGACGGCGTCGGGATGTGCGCGAGCCTGAGCAGTCAACGCCTCGACGACGTCGAGCACACCTGTCGCGATCGAGCGCATCGCCTCGCGCAGCCACATGCGGAAGAGCGTGGCGACCTGATCGTTGCGCGACCGTCCGGCGCGCAGCCTGCCACCGAGGTCGGCTCCGACGCGTTCGATGAGTCCGCGTTCGAGCGCGCCGTGCACGTCCTCGTCGGACTCGGCTGCCACGAAGGTGCCGTCGGCGACGTCGCTCGCGAGTTGGTCGAGACCGGCGAGCATGGCGGTCAGATCGTCGTCGGACAGCAGGCCTGCGCGGTTGAGAACCCTGGCATGCGCCTTCGACGCCTGGATGTCGAACGGGGCGAGCACCCAGTCGAATTGCGTCGACTTGCTCAACGCGGCCATTGCGTCGGCGGGTCCCGACGCGAAACGACCGCCCCACAGCGACCCCTGGTTCGTTGTCCCGTGCTGGGCTGAGAGGCCCTGATCACTCACTGAGCAGGTCCCGCTTCGCTGCGATCTTCGACGACAGACCGTGCAGCTCGACGAATCCACGTGCGGCGGACTGGTCGAAGCTGTCGCCCTCGTCGTAGGTCGCGAGGTTGAAGTCGTAGAGCGACTCGCCGCTACGGCGACCGTTGACCGAGATGTGGCCACCGTGCAGCACAAGGCGGATCTCGCCGGAGACGTGCTCCTGCGTGGAGTCGACGAAGGTGTCCAGCGAGCGCTTGAGCGGCGAGAACCAGAGGCCGTCGTACACCAGCTCGGCCCACTTCTGATCGGTCCGACGCTTGAAGCGTCCGAGTTCGCGCTCCAGGGTGACGTGCTCGAGCTCTTCATGGGCGGTGATCAGCACCATCGCGCCGGGAGCCTCGTAGATCTCGCGGCTCTTGATGCCGACGAGGCGATCCTCGACGACGTCGAGGCGGCCGACACCCTGGGCGCCCGCGCGGCGATTGAGTTCCTCGATCGCCTCCAGCACGCTGACCGGGCGACCGTCGATGGCGATCGGGCGACCCTTGTCGAACGTGATGATGACCTCGTCGGGCGAGTTCCAGTTGATCGTCGGATCCTCGGTGTAGCTGTAGACGTCCTTGGTCGGCGCATTCCACAGGTCCTCGAGGAAGCCGGTCTCGACGGCGCGACCCCACACGTTCTGGTCGATCGAGAACGGCGACTTCTTGGTCACGTTGATCGGGATGTCGTTCTCCTCGGCGAAGGAGATGGCCTTCTCGCGCGTCCACGCGTAGTCGCGGACAGGCGCGATGACCTCGAGATCTGGTGCCAGCGAAGCGAAGCCGACCTCGAAGCGCACCTGGTCGTTGCCCTTACCGGTGCAGCCGTGCGCGACGACGGTGCCGCCGTGATCGCGCGCCGCGGTCACGAGATGCTTGGCGATCAGCGGGCGCGACAGTGCCGACACCAGCGGGTACCGGTCCATGTACAGCGCGTTCGACGTGATCGCGGGCAGGCAGTAGTCGTCGGCGAACTCGTCGCGTGCGTCGACGAGCACGGCTTCGACGGCACCGCAGTCGAGCGCGCGCTGGCGGACGACCTCCATGTCCTCGCCGCCCTGTCCGAGGTCGAGCGCGACGGCGACGACCTCCTTACCGGTCTCCTTGCCGATCCAACTGATAGCGACCGAGGTGTCGAGGCCGCCGGAGTATGCAAGTACGACGCGTTCCGCCATGGTGGTGTGTGCTCCTATGTCGTGGTTCGACATCCATCATCGGATGTCGTGCCCGATGCGATCGGGCTGGGGTCTGTTTGTCGGTCCGGGTTCGGGCCTCGGTGTGTCCGACTCCGGCTCAGGGGCCGCCGGGGCGTCGGTAAGGGGTTGTCACACGAGGCCCTCGATTCGTCGTGCGAGCTCGGCCCCGTCGATCGGTGCGCGTGCGCACACGAAGATCGTGTCGTCGCCCGCAATTGTGCCCACGACGTCGGGCAAGCTGGCCCGGTCGATCGCACTGGCCAGGTAGTGCGCGGCGCCGGGCGGGGTGCGCAGCACGGCGAGGTTTCCGCTCGCATCCGTCGACACCAGCAGTTCGCTGAGCAGGCGAGACAGTCGGGCTGTGCCGCCGAACACCCCGCGAACGGGCGCACCATCCTCGGGGACGACGTACACGCCGACGCCGCCGTCTGCGGCGCGCAACTTGACGGCGCCGAGTTCGTCGAGGTCGCGTGAGAGCGTGGCCTGCGTGGCGTCGACTCCCCTGCCTGCGAGTAACTGCTGCAACTCCGACTGCGACCGCACCTGATGTGAACCGAGCACTTCGACGATGAGCGCGTGTCGCCCTGCCCGCGTGCTCGCGAGCCTCGTGTCGGAGTGATCGGCGATGCGCGCAGCGCCGCCGGTGTCGGCGTTGCTAGTCACTTCTGCCCCAACAGCCAGATGAGCAACGCCTTCTGAGCGTGCAACCTGTTCTCCGCCTCGTCGAGAACCGCACTCGCGGGACCATCGATCACGTCGTCGGTGATCTCATCGCCGCGGTGAGCGGGCAGGCAGTGCAACACGATCGCGTCCGGATCCGCCACTGCGAGGAGGTCGGAGTTGATCTGGTACGGCCGGAACGGTGCGCGACGATCCTTGCCGTCGTCCTCCTGCCCCATCGAGACCCACGTGTCGGTGACCAACACATCGGCCCCACGCGAGGCGGCGACAGGGTCGGATTCGACGCTGACCGATCCTCCGGTCAGAGCGGCCCGCTTCTCGGCGTCGGCGATCACGACGGGGTCGGGCTCGAAACCGTCCGGCGCACTGATCGTCACGTGCATTCCCGCGGTCGCGCCACCGAGCGCCAACGAATGCGCCATGTTGTTCGCACCGTCGCCGAGGTAGGTCATCGTCAACCCCGCGGTACGGCCTTTGCGTTCGACGATGGTCTGCAGGTCGGCGAGGACCTGGCAGGGATGGAAGAGATCCGAGAGTGCGTTGACGATCGGAATCGACGCCGTCGAGGCCATCGCTTCGAGCCGCTCTTGCCCGAAGGTCCGCCACACGACGGCCTCGACGAATCGTGACAACACCCGGCCGGTGTCTTCGAGCGATTCGTCGCGGCCGAGCTGAGTGGTGCGTCCGTCGACGACGACGGCGTGGCCACCCATCTGCGCGATGCCCATCTCGAACGAGAACCTCGTTCTCGTGGAGTTCTTGTCGAAGATCACCCCGACTCCCCGAGGACCCTCGAGCGGTCGGTAGGCGAACGGCTGGCGCTTCACCTCGGCGGCTAGGGCAAGCACTTCGGCCTGCTCGTCGGGCGTGAGGTCGTCGTCGCGTAGAAAATGTCTTGTCACTGTGCGCTCCTCTCGTCGGTTGCGGCGTCGAGGATCTGCGGCAGTGCTGCGACGAAGTCGCCGGCCTGGTCCTCGGTGAGGATGAGGGGCGGCGCGAGCCGCAAGACGTCGGGAGCCGGCGCGTTGATGAGGAATCCGTTGTCGCGAGCAGTCGACTCGACCTTCGCCGACACCGGCGCGGTGAGCACGACGCCGAGCAGCAGCCCCGACCCGCGCACGTGGGAGATCAGCGGATGGTCGAGTGCTTCGACGCCCGTCGCGATCGACTTTCCCACGGCGGCAACATGATCGACGAGGTTGCTGTTGTCGATCTCGTTGAGGACCGCGAGCGCCGCGGCCGCCGACACCGGGTTACCGCCGAATGTCGTGCCGTGCTGTCCGGGAGTGAACAGTTCCGCGGCAGGGCCTGTCGCGATGGTCGCCCCGATGGGCAGCCCGCCGCCGAGCCCCTTGGCGAGAGTCATGACGTCCGGCACGATCCCCGCGGCCTGGTGTGCGAAAAACGTTCCGGTACGACCGATTCCCGTCTGCACCTCGTCGAGGATGAGCAATGCGCCGTGCTCGGCGGTCAGCCTGCGCGCGTGCGCGAGGTAGTCCGCAGGCGGAACGACGACACCGGATTCTCCGAGGATCGGCTCGAGGATCACCGCGGCGGTCTCCGACGACACTGCGGCGGTCAAGGCATCGACGTCGCCGTAGGGCACGAAATCGACCCCTGCGGGCATCGGTTCGAACGGTGCGCGCTTCGCCGGTTGACCGGTCATCGCGAGCGCACCCATCGTGCGTCCGTGAAATGCCTTGTTCGCGGCCACGATCTGCGGCCTGCCGGTGAGTCGGGCCAGCTTGAATGCTGCCTCGTTGGCTTCGGTTCCGGAGTTGCAGAAGAACACCCGGCCGGGCTGCCCGAACTTGTCGAGAAGACGCTCGGCGAGTTCGACGACCCGCGGGTTGATGTACAGATTCGAGACGTGACCGAGTGTCTGGAGTTGCTCGGTCACCGCGGCCACGATCGCGGGATGCGCGTGACCCAATGCGTTCACCGCGATGCCACCGAGTAGATCCAGGTAGCGGTTGCCGTCGGCGTCCCACACGTAGGCTCCCTCGCCCTTCGTCAGGGCGATCGGCGGCGTGCCGTAGTTCTTCATGAGGGCGGATGACCACCGCTCCTGCCAGGGTGCGGTCATGAGTGGGACGCTCCGTCTGTGTCTAGCGTGGTGTGCGCGGTTGCGGGAGAGAGGTTTTCGGGAGCGACGACGGTTGTCCCCGTGCTCGCCGCGGTCAGCAGTTCGGCCAAGACAGCGTGCGGCACACGGCCGTCGACGACATGAGCTCGCCCGACACCGCCTTCGACCGCACGCAGGCACGCCTCCATCTTGGGCACCATGCCCGCGTCGAGACTCGGAAGCAGCTGTGCCAGTGCGTCGGTCGAGATCTGCGACACGAGTGACGAGTGGTCGGGCCAGTCGGTGTAGAGACCTTCGACGTCGGTGAGCATCACCAGCCGGGTGGCGCCGAGCGCCTCGGCGAGAGCGCCCGCAGCCGTGTCGGCGTTGATGTTGTGGACCACGCCGTCACGGTCGGGCGCGAGTGTCGAGACGACCGGAATGCGTCCCGCACCAACTAGATCGAGCACCGCGGAGGTGTTGACCGAGGAGATGTCGCCGACGAGTCCGATGTCCGTGGCAACTCCGTCGACGACGACGGTGCGCCGCGTCGCCGTGAACAGGTTGGCGTCCTCACCGGTGAGGCCGACGGCATAGGGTCCGTGCGCGTTGATCAAGCCGACGAGCTCGCGACCGACCTGACCGAACAGCACCATCCGCGCCACGTCCATCACCTCGGGCGTGGTCACGCGGAACCCTCCGCGGAACTCGCCGGTCAGACCGAGACGTGCGAGCATCGCCGAGATCTGGGGTCCGCCACCGTGGACCACGATCGGGTGCATACCGCAGGCGCGCAGGAAGACGATATCGGCGGCGAAGGCGCGTTTGAGGTCGTCGTCGATCATCGCGTTGCCGCCGTACTTCACGACGACGGTCGCACCGTGCATGGCCTGCAGCGCAGGCAACGACTCCGCCAGGATCGCGGCCTTCGCCGCGCCGCTGATCGAGCCATCCCCGCCGAGCGCGCCATCCCCGCTGATCGAGTCGTCCCCGCTGATCGAGCTTGTCGAGATCATGACGAATACGCCGAGTTCTCTTCGACGTACGCGTGCGAGAGGTCGGTGGTCCGGATGCTGCCGGTCTCCGCGCCGAGGCCGAGGTCGACGAGGACCGCCACGTCGGGACCCGACAGGTCGACGTCACGCGCGCCGTCGACGCCCGTGCCGTTGACGCAGACCGCTTTGCCGTTGAACGACACCGTGATTCGATCGGGGTCGATGGTGACCGGTGCGATCCCCGTCGCCGCGAGCACGCGCCCCCAGTTGGGATCCGACCCGAAAAGTGCTGTCTTGACCAGACTGTCGCGGGCAATGGTCCGCGCGACGGCTATGGCGTCGTCTTCGGTGGCAGCACCGGTGACCGTGATGACGATGCGCTTGGTGACTCCCTCGGCGTCGGCCATCAACTGCGCGGCGAGATCGTCGCACACCGACAGCACGGCGGCGTCGAGTTCGGTTTGCTCGACAGGGATCTGGCTGGCACCGGAGCTGAGCAGCAGCACAGTGTCGTTGGTCGACGTCGAGCCGTCGATGTCCAGCCTGTCGAACGTCTTCGAAGTCGCTCGCCGCAGCGCGAGGTCGAGTTGTTCCGCGCTGGCCCGCGCATCGGTGGTCAGCACGCACAACATCGTCGCGAGCGAGGGTGCCATCATGCCTGCGCCCTTGGCCATGCCGCCGATGTTCCACCCCTGTGGATGGTGCAGCGCAACCTGTTTCGGCACGGTGTCGGTCGTCATGATCCCGTAAGCGGCGTCGGTTCCGCCGGAGAGTCCGCCGCCCATCTCCTGGACGATCTCGGTCACACCCGCGAGCACCTTGTCCATCGGGAGGCGATCACCGATCAGACCCGTGGAACAGACAGCGACCTCGACGGCGCCGGTCTCGGTTCCCCAGTTGCTCAGCGCTTCGGCAACAGCCTCTGCCGTCGCGTGCGTGTCCTGGAAGCCCAGGGGTCCGGTACAGGCGTTGGCGCCACCAGAATTGAGGACGACGGCGCGCAGCCTGCCGGTGGTGAGCACCTGCTTGCTCCACAGCACCGGCGCGGCCTTGACCTGGTTGCGGGTGAAGACACCGGCCGCCGAATAGTCGGGGCCCTCGTTGAAGACCAGCGAGAGGTCGGGGGCGCCGGAAGCCTTGATACCGGCGGCGATTCCCGCCGCTCGGAATCCGAGCGGTGCTGTCACACCCTGATTGCGCAGCAGGCGTGGCCCGGTCGCCGGTGCACCGCCGGCGATCCGGTCGTCGGAGTCGTCGACCTGCGTTGTGTTGCCTGCTGTCGAATTGCCTTCTGCCACATTGCCACTCGAGCTCACGGTGCCACTCCCACGGTGCTCAGTCCTTCTGCTTCGTCCCAGTCCAACGCGAGGTTCATCGACTGGACCGCCGCGCCGCCGGTCCCCTTCGCGAGGTTGTCGATTGCGCCGACCACCACAAGTGTTCCGGCCTGCTCGTCGACGGTGACGGCGAGTTGCACCGCGTTGGAACCCATCACCGAGCCCGTCGCGGGAAGACTGCCCTCGGGAAGCAGATAGACGAATTGCTCATCGGCATAGGCCTTTTCGTACACCGCGCGGACCTCGTCGGCCGCCGCCGTCGTACGCGCCGTGCACGTCGCGAGGATTCCGCGTGACATCGGGACGAGCACAGGCGTGAACGAGACCGCGACCGGTTGGTCGGCGGCCTCCGACAGTGCCTGCGAGATCTCCGGGGTGTGCCGATGCGACCCGCCGACCCCATACGCACGCGCGGAACCGATCACCTCCGAGGCGAGTAGGTCCACCTTGGGTGCCCGTCCCGCCCCCGACGTTCCACTCACCGCGACGACCGTGAAGTGCGGTTCCACGAGGCCGGCCGCGAGCGCGGGAAGCAGCGACAGAATCGAGACCGTCGGATAGCAGCCGGGTACAGCGATTCGACTCGCGTTCTGCAGGACCTCGCGGTTGCCAGGGATCTCGGGCAGGCCGTACGGCCAGGTGCCCGCGTGATCGCCGCCGTAGTAGGCGACCCAGTCGTCGGAGTCACGGAGCCGGAAGTCGGCGCCGCAGTCGATGATCAACGTCGTGGGAGGCAGAGCGTCGGCGATCTGCGCCGACGTTCCGTGTGGCAGTGCGAGGAACACGACGTCGTGACCAGCCAGGACGTCGGGCGTCGTTTCCTGGAGTTCACGCTGCGCCAACGGCAACAGGTTGGGATGATGGGAACCGAGGAGTGTGCCCGCGTTTCCGCCGGCCGTCAGGGCGCCGATCTCGAGGTCGCCAGATCGCAGACGCGGGTGTCCGCACAGCAGACGAAGCACTTCCCCACCCGCATAACCGCTCGCGCCAGCGACAGCCACCTTGATCGTCATACACATCATTATGCATGGTGGCGCAAATCAATACGGAACTAGGTCGGCGGGCGCAACGAAGTAGATTCCCAACCGGCGTCGTGTAGTCGTTCGACGGCCTCGAGAATCAGATCCACCGCGAACTCGAACTCGAAGTCGTCGTCGCAGCCAGCGGGCCCAGTACGAGCGCGAGCATCGAGGGCGATCGCCGTCACTGCGGGATATCGCTTCGCGAACTCGGCCTCCGCTGCCACCCGATCCTCCGAATCGAGGTCGGCAGACGGCGCGGCACTACCGGTGAACACTTCCGCCGTGAAGCCCCAGATACGCGATCCGACCACGTGCATGGCGTGGTGGGTCAGATCGACTGCGATGCCTCCCTCGATGAACTCCGCCGCCAGGGAATCCATGTACGCGAGCGCGCCCGGCGTCGGCGCGTGGCGGGATTCGA
Organism: Gordonia sp. 852002-50816_SCH5313054-c; assembly: GCF_001665925.1. NCBI lineage: Bacteria > Bacillati > Actinomycetota > Actinomycetes > Mycobacteriales > Gordoniaceae > Gordonia > Gordonia sp. 852002-50816_SCH5313054-c. The sequence continues at coordinate 75,047 of NZ_LZTE01000053.1, read as the reverse complement.
TCGCTGTGCGCATCCACGGGTGCGCTTGGTACACGCGCCGTGCGGCGAGTATTCGCGAGCGCACCGACCTGCGCCAGCCCTTCGCAGAGGACGCAGGGTAGGAATCGACGACGACGTCGATCATTCCGTCGACCAGGTCGCTCTTGTTGGCCACATGTTTGTACAGCGCCATGGGCACTACGTCGAGCTCCGTCGCAAGCGCGCGCATGGTGACCGCGTCGAATCCGTCCCTGTCGGCAAGACGGACGGCACAGCCGAGTACGCGCTCCCGGTTGAGCGGAACTCGCTGAGCTGAGTCATCCGACATACCCGAGACCCTAGCGAAGCCTTGACCGGGTGTACGTCGTACACCTACGGTAGGCGAGGTGTACGACGTACACCACTGACCCAGCGCGCGTCACGCGCACCTAGGCCACAGGCAGGAGATCTCGCATGGTCGAGTCGAACGACCGAGCCCGGGCGCGGTGGGCCGGTATCTGGTACCTAGTCACCTTCGCGACGTCGATTCCGGCTCTCGCTCTCAAGAAGCCCTTTCTCGACGGCGATCCCGACGCATCGGTGGCCGCTGCCCAGTTCGGATGCGTGCTGGAGGTCATCCTCGCCGTGAGCTGCGTCGGCACCGCCATTGCGCTCTACCCCATCATTCGACGCCACAACGACGCCCGCGCACGAGGCTTCCTCGCGTCGCGAACCATCGAAGCGACGCTCGTGTTGATGGGAGTGGTGGCTGTACTGGCACTCGTCAAGATCCGGGATGACCCCGGTACACCGTCAGGAGTCGACGACGCGCTCGTCGCACTTCACGATGGCGCGTTCCTCCTCGGTCCCGGCTTACTACCGGCAGTCAATGCACTCCTGCTGGCTCCGGTGCTGTACGCGAACCGACTGGTTCCACGTGCCATTCCCGCAGTCGGGATCATCGGCGCGCCGCTCCTGCTCGCGTCGGCGACCGCGACGATCCTCGGCCTTGTGTCACAGGTGTCGCCGATCGGCGCGCTCGCCGCCGCCCCCATCGCGCTATGGGAACTTGCGCTGGGCGTCTGGCTGACCGCGCGTGGCGTGCGAGAGCACAGCGAGGCGTCGAACAGCACACCGGTCGCCGTCGCCTGATGTGGCCGGGTATCGACGTCCCGAACTATCGAAGGCGAGCGCCGACGCCCTCGGTCGCGCGGGCCACGGCAGCCAGTTTGGCCGCGGTCGCCTCGTCTTCGGTGAGGGTCCGATCGCCTGCCCGGAATTTCAGCGCGAAGGTCAACGACTTATTGCCCTCGCCCACCTGCTCACCGGTGAAGACGTCGAAGAGCTCGATGGAGTCGAGCAGCTCACCGGCGCCCTCGCGCAGCAACGCCTCGACCTCTGCCGCGGGCACGCCGTCCGACACCACAACGGCGACGTCCTGCAGCACCGCCGGGAACACGGAGATGTGCGGAGCGGGCAATGACGCGTCGAGCGGCAACGCGTCGACGTCGATCTCGACGGCGCACATCCGCTTCGGCAGCCCCGCACGTTCGAGCACCGCGGGATGGAGCTCGCCGGCATGTCCGACGACCCGACCGTCGGCGACGACGGCCGCGCACCGACCCGGATGCCAGGGCGCGTAGGTGTCGGCCACCAACGTGACGTCGACTCCGGCTGCGACGCCGATCTCACGAGCAGCCTCGAAGGCGTCGAGATAGTCACCGGGCCTGCCAGGACCCCACGGGCCCGCCGGATCACGCAGCCCGGTCAGCGCAACCGCGACGTGCAGTGGCTGAGCGGGTAGCGAGTCGTCGAGTTGGGCGATCTCCTCGGCCGTGGGGCGTCGGGTCACGTCGAGTTCGGCCACCGGGCGCATGTGGTCGGTGGCCAAGACGACCTGTCCGATCGTGTACAGCGACAGGTCGCGCTGGCCGCGAGCAATATTCCGGGCGACCATCTCGAACAGCCCGGGCAGAAGCGTCGTGTTCAGCTCCGGCCGGTCGGACTCGAGCGGGTTGAGCACCTTGACCGTGCGGCGTCGAACGTCGTCGGAGGACAGGTCCCAGGTGTCGAAGACGCCCGCGGGCATGAACGGGAAAGGCAGTACCTCGACGTAACCGTCGAGCGCGAGCGTGCGACCGATGCTGCGGCGTCGACGCTGGGTTGGCGTCAGCCCGCGTCCGCCAGGAGCAGACGGGAGCACGGCCGGAATGTCTTCGAGACCTTCGAGCCGCAAGACTTCTTCGACGAGGTCGGCGCGCTGACGCAGATCCGGTCGCCACGACGGTGGCGTGACGGTCAGCGGGTCGGTGCCGGTGACCGTGCAGCCGACCTCGACGAGCCGAGCTGCGGTGGTGCCGGCCGGGTAGGTGACCCCGGCAGTGCGGTCGGGCTCGTCGGCAGAGATCGTGATGGGCGCGGTCGCCGGAAGCGATATCCGCTCCTCGGCCAGTGGCGACGCGATGGCACCACCCGCGAGTTCGACGATGAGTCCGGCTCCGCGGTCAGAACCTGCGGCGGTGATCTCCGGGTCGACGACGCGCTCGAACCGCTTACTCGCCTCCGACGTGAGCTTGTGCCGTTTCCCGGTCCGGAAGACACGGACGGGATCGAAGGTCGCCGCCTCGAGCAGGACGCGCGTGGTCTGCGGGCCCACCTCGGTGCTCTCGCCGCCCATGACACCTGCCAGCGCGACGGGGCCGCTGTCGTCGGCGATGACGACGTCCTCGGGATCGAGGTCGCGTACGACACCGTCGAGGGTTGTCAGCTTCTCGCCCGACCGCGCGTTGCGGACGGTGATGGTCCCGGACAACTTGTCTGCGTCGAAGGCGTGCAGCGGCTGCCCCAATTCGAGCATCACGTAATTGGTGACGTCGACGATCGCGGAGATCGGGCGGACCCCCGCGACCATGAGGCGCTTCTGCATCCACCACGGCGAGATGGCAGTCGGGTCGACGCCCTCGATGAGGCGCGCGGTGTATCGGGTTGCGCCGGAATCCTTCTCGATCGCCACCGGCCAGGGCGCACCGTCGGACACCGAGATGGCGGGGACGGAGGTACCGGGATCGACGAACGGCACGGTGAAGCTGCTCGCCAGCTCACGGCCGAGTCCGCGGATCGAGAACGCGTAGCCACGGTCAGGGGTGACGTTGACGTCGATCGCGGCGTCGTCGAGTCCGAGGACCTCGCGGGCGTCGGCGCCGGGCTCGGCGGTACCGGGCGCCAGGACGAGGATGCCGCTGTGGTCGGTGCCGATACCGAGCTCGGACACCGAGCAGATCATGCCGTCGGAGATGTGTCCGTACGTCTTGCGGGACGCGATCTCGAAGGGCCCGGGCAGTACGGTTCCGGGCAGAGCGGCGACGATCAGGTCACCCTCCGCGAAATTGCGTGCACCACAGACGATTCCGCGGGGTTCCGACTCCCCAACCTCGACCTGGCAGAAGCGAATGGGCTTCTTGAACTCGGTCAGTTCCTTGATGTGCTCGACGCGCCCGATCACCAGCGGGCCGGTGATCTCGGGGAACGACTCGATGTCTTCGATCTCGAAGCCGACGCGAACGAAACCAGCGTCGATCTCCTCAGTGGTCGCCGACCAGGTGGGGTCGCCGGCACGGAGTACCTCGGTGTACCAGGACTGCGGTGCACGCATCGGTCAATCAGCTTCTTTCATCGAGTGGAATCGGTGCGGGTTGCGGCGTCGACCGGCTCAGGCCGCCGGGCCGAACGGAAGGCTGAAGCGGACGTCGCCCTCCACCATGTCGCGCATGTCCGAGATGTCGTTGCGGAACTGCAGAGTGCGTTCGAGTCCCATCCCGAACGCAAACCCGGAGTAGACGTCGGGGTCGATTCCGCTGGCGCGCAACACGTTCGGGTTGACCATGCCGCAGCCGCCCCATTCCACCCAGCCCGCACCGCCCTTCTTGGCGGGGAACCAGACGTCGACCTCGGCCGACGGCTCGGTGAAGGGGAAATAGCTCGCGCGCATACGCGTCGTGGTCTCGGGGCCGAACAGCGCGCGAGCGAACGCCTCGAGCGTGCCGCGCAGATTAGCCATCGTCAGTCCCTTGTCGACGGCGAGGCCCTCGATCTGGTGGAAGACCGGCGTGTGCGTGGCGTCGAGCTCGTCGGTGCGGAATGTCCGGCCGGGGCACGCAACGTAGATGGGGAGATCTCGCGACAGCATCGAACGCACCTGCACGGGTGACGTGTGGGTCCGGAGAACCTGACGTGATCCCTCGGGCGCGATGTAGAAGGTGTCCTGCATCGATCGCGCCGGATGATCCGGGAGAAAGTTCAGCGCGTCGAAGTTGTAGTGCTCGGTTTCTACCTCGGGTCCCTCGGCGATCTCCCAGCCCATACCGACGAAAACGTCGGCGACCTGCTCGGAGATCACTGTGATGGGATGGCGTGCACCGCCGGGACGTCGACGACTCGGCAGCGTGACGTCGACCGACTCGGAGGCGAGAACCGCGGCGTCGCGCTCGGCCTGCAGCTGCGCCGTCCGGCCGTCGAGGACCCCATTGACCCGCCCACGAACCTGGTTGACCAGTTTGCCTGCTTCGGATCGCTGGTCCTTCGGCAGCGAACCGAGCGCGCGACGAGCGAGCGCTATCGGCGAACGATCGCCGAGGTGCGCGGTCTTGGCGGCCGCGAGCGCATCGAGATCAGCGGCCGCAGCGAATGCCGCAGCGGCGGCGTCGGCCGCGGCGTCGAGTTCCTCGGTGCTGGGGAACGTTGGCTGCGCTTGATCGTCGGCAGAGCTGGCCACGGTCGGCGGTCTCCTAGTGCTTGCTGGTGCGGATGACGGAACCCATCACGACCACCTCGAGGACGAGAGCAGATCAGCAATGCGCCGGTCAGAGGCCGTGATACTTCCTCGTCAAGGTTAGTCGACCGTCCTGGGGCCCTACCTCGACGCCCCCACGAACCCGCGCCGATCGATCATCCACGATCCGCCCGGCTCAGCAGCGTCGGGAGCTCGCAGGTGCTCGACCCAGTGATCGAGCGGCCATCGCGGCGGCGACGCCGATCACCAACCAGATCCAGCCGGCGACGATTCCCGAACCGGCCAGGAGCAGCGTCGTCACACCGACGACGACCAGGAGCCCCACGATGAGGGTGTCGCGTCGTGCACTCCACCCACCGACGACCTGCGCGTCCCACCACGGCACCGGACGGTTCTCCAGGACGAGCAGCACTCCGGTCACCGGGATCATCAGCGCGAGCAGGCATGCGGTGGTCGCGAGAACCGTCGGCCAGAACAGCAGGGCGTGGGGATCTCTATGCAATCCACACAGCGCGGAGAGGCCAATGATGAGACCCAACACCGGAAGGTGCCACAGATACAACGTCATCGCACCTCGGTTGCCGAGCACGACCCACCACCAGACCCGTGGGCGGGCGGCGACTCGTGCAAGTGGCGCGCGCAACGCGATGACCAGCGCACACAGCACCACAGTGTGACCAGCGAGTAGCAGGCTCGGCGGACTCATGTTGGACAGTTGCTGTCCGGGGACGGTCACCAACGACATCTCGTACGGACCGAGGGCCACCAGCGCGATGTCGACGACCAGAGCGGTCACGCACAGCACTGCGGCTTCGACCATCGAGAACAGGCGTTTCGCATACGCGACGCCGAGGATCGCCGGGATGATCCACACGCTGAGAAAGTTGACGTAACCGACGTTGTTCGACGCACCGACGGCGATCCGAAGGGCGTCGACGACCGCGGTCACCAGCCACGCGGCCGCCAGAGCTGACAGCACAGCCCGGCGCGACGAGAGTCGTTGGAGCATGGGCATCACCGCGAGCACCAACAGGTAGGCGCCGAGAAACCACAGCAACTGAACTCCCAGGCGCGCCACGACGTCGGCGATGGCGGCGGCACCGACCAGCGTCGACACCCCGTAAACAATCAGGACGACCACGAGATACCACCCGACCGGCCGCAGAAGTCGCTGGACCCGACGCAACAGCCAGTGGCCGGGACGTGTGCCTGGACGCCACCCGTAGGTCGACGCCGCGGCGCCTGCGAAGAAGAACAGCGGAAGGATCTGGAACAGCCAGGTCATCGGTTGCAGAAGCGGAACGTCGGCGAGGGTGTTACCGAGGACGAGCCGACCGTCGTCGACGGACACCGTCAGCATGAGCGAATGCCCGGCGATCACGACGACCAGCGAGGTGAGTCGGATGAGATCGACGACGCGATCGCGGTTGCCGGTCAGCGCGTCGAGTTCTGCGACAGAGGGAGTCAGGGTTGAGTGGTTTCGCACTCCGAGAAGTCTTCGCCGACATGCCCTTTCGATCATGGGTGCAACTACTCAGCACGCGTATGCGTTTCAACTCGATCAGCCGGTGCCGCCCGTCGCCCTAGACTCGACACCCATGCGATACACACTGGAAGATTCCGTTGTCGTCGAGCGCAGCCCGGAGGACGTGTACGCGCTGATCAGCGACGTCACACGCACCGGAGAGTGGAGCGAACAGTGCCACGCGTGTGAGTGGGACAGTTCCGCACGCGGTGCGGGCGCGACCTTCACCGGTCACAACCGCACGCCGGTCCGCGAGTGGTCGACCGTCTCGACCGTGACCGTCGACGAGCCCGGCACTCGCTTCGAATGGACGATCGGAACCAGCGGAACGAGGTGGGGCTATCGCGTCGAAGCCGTCGGCGACGGCAGCACACGGCTCACCGAGTACACCGCCTTCTCTGACACCGGCGAAGTATTCTTCCGCGAGAAGTACGGCGACGACGCCGATGACCAGATGAGGATTCGCCTCGTCGCGGCGGCTGAGGGAATTCCTGCCACTCTCGCCAGGATCAAAGTGATCGCCGAGGCGTGAGCTGCGCTACAACCTAGCGGGCTTGTACTCGTGCGCTCTCGTAGAGACAGATCGACGCCGCCGACGCGAGATTGAGGCTCTCGGCGCGACCGCGGATCGGAATGGACACCCGGTGGTCGGCCGACTGCGCGAGTGGTGCGGACAACCCGTGGGCTTCGTTGCCGAACAGCCAGGCGGTCGGCTCGGCGAGGACGTCTGAGGCGTCGTCGAGCACGAGCTCACCGTCGGCCGACGTCGCCAGGATCGTGATGCCCGCCGACCTCACCGACGACAGCGCCGCGTCGACGTCTCGTTCCCGAACGATCGGCAGATGGAAGACGCTGCCCGCGCTCGCGCGTACGCACTTCCCGTTGTGCGGATCAACCGCGTCGCCGAGCAACAGCACGGCGTCGGCGCCCATCGCGTCGGCTGTGCGGATCAGCGTCCCGGCATTACCTGGTTCACGCGGCTCGACGGCCACCGCCAGTAGGCGCGGACCGGACGACAGCACGTCGTCGAGGGACGCGTCGAGGAGCTCGGCGAGAGCGAAGATTCCGGGCGGCGTCGTCGCTTCCGAAAGCTTTTCGGCGGCGCGATCCGACAATCCGACGACGTCGACGCCTGCGCCGGATGCGGCGCCGAGGATCTCGGCGTGCCGGTCGGCGTCACTCTCGCGGACCAGGATCTGCACTGCCCGACCACTCTCCAGAGCGGCGGCAACCGCATTGGCGCCTTCGACGAGAAATCTTCCCTCGGACCGTCGTACCGACGCCCGATGGAGCTTTGCATACGACACGACCCGCGAGGATCGTTCGGACAAGATCTCCATCAGATGATGTCCGTGATCACTCGCGGGTCGTGTGCGACGTGTTCGATGTGAACGCTCAGGCTGCGGGAGCGTTGACGTCGGCCGGCAGTGCCTTGCGGGCAACCTCGACGAGGCCGGTGAAGGCCTCCGGGTCGGTCACGGCGATGTCGGCGAGCACCTTGCGGTCAACCTCGACACCCGCGGCCTTGAGGCCCTGGATGAAGCGGTTGTAGGTGATGTCGTTGGCGCGGGACGCAGCGTTGATACGCGCGATCCACAGCTTGCGGAACTCACCCTTGCGGGCGCGACGGTCCCGGTAGGCGTAAGTCATCGAGTGGAGCTGCTGCTCCTTGGCCTTGCGGTACAGGCGCGAGCGCTGCCCGCGGTATCCCTTGGAGGCCTCCAGCGTCGAACGACGCTTCTTCTGGGCGTTGACAGCCCTTTTCACGCGTGCCATGTCAGTTCCTCTTGTTCGTCAGATGTGGTGGTCGGGTGCGTCAGCGGTTGAGCAGTCGCTTGATACGCGGTGCGTCGTTCTCACTCACCACGGCGATGCCGTCGAGACGACGGGTACGGCGAGAGGACTTGTGCTCCAGGAGGTGGCGACGGTTGGCCTTCTGGCGGACGATCTTTCCGCTGCCGGTCACCTTGAAGCGCTTGGCTGTGCCCTTGTGGGTCTTGCTCTTCGGCATGTTCTTTCCTTCATTCGAGCGGACGCAAGCCACACCCGCGGTTGTCGGGTGCGGTATGCGTCCGCAGTGGTTCTCCGACGGTCCGTTCTCACGGACCGCATCGGCTTAGCTGGCCGTGTCGTCCTTGGCGCCCTGCTGGCGGGGCGCGCGGTCGTCACGAGTCTGCTGCGCTTTCACGCGGGTCTTCGCGCCCTTGTGCGGGGCGAGGACCATGGTCATGTTGCGGCCGTCCTGCTTGGCCGAGGTCTCGATGAAGCCGTAATCGGCGACGTCGTTTCCGAGGCGCTGCAGCAGTCGGTATCCGAGTTCGGGTCGCGACTGCTCGCGGCCGCGGAACATGATGGTGACCTTCACCTTCGAGCCTGCCTCGAGGAACCGGATGACGTGACCCTTCTTGGTCTCGTAATCGTGGTCGTCGATCTTCGGCCGGAGCTTCTGCTCCTTGATGACGGTCAACTGCTGGTTGCGACGCGACTCGCGTTGCTTCTGCGCTGCTTCGTACTTGAACTTGCCGTAGTCCATGATCTTGCACACCGGCGGACGGGCGTCGGGTGCGACCTCGACCAAGTCCAGGTCGGCCTCGTAGGCCAGGCGCAGCGCATCTTCAACACGCACGATGCCCACCTGCTCCGAATTCGGTCCGACGAGTCGGACCTCCGGTACGCGGATGCGCTCGTTGATGCGGGTCTCAGTGCTGATGGGGCCTCCTTGATAAAACCTGACAGGGGTGGCCGTCGCGGAGTGGTCGGTGGCCGCGCATGGAAAGGGGCTCTCAGCAGAAGAGCCCCGAGATGGTGTTCACCATCGTCAGGGCTCCGATACCGACCGGTCTGCACACCATTGGATGCGCATCGCCGACGGCGTGGAAAGACCACGCCCATCGGCAGGACCGGACCGTACAACTGCGTGAATCGCGTGTGCGGCAAGCGCACATATTCGACGCGTCGTAGCGGTGGGAGCGGAACTCCACTTGCGACCCCGGCGCCAACCGGGGCGGTCGTGCTATGGAAGTCTAGCAGTCATGCCCGAGAACACCTATTCGCCTTCGGGCGACGATGCAGGTGACGACCTCACCGGCGTTCCGAACAACGATTCCGCGCGTCCGGACGTGACTACTTCCACAGACGATGATGACAACGTCCGTGACATGGCCGACATTCCCTCGATCGAGGTCGTGACCCGGGCCATCGTCATGCTGATGAGCGCGTCGGCGGAGAAGCTCGGCCTGGCGCCGGGGGCATCCGAAGACGACGCCGATCTCGATGAGGCCCGAAAACTCATCACCGCACTGGCCGGACTCGTCGACGCAGCCAAACCGGATCTCGGCGTTCATGCCGCTCCCATCCGAGACGGACTCAAGCAACTGCAACTGGCGTTCCGCGACGCGAGCGCATACCCGGACGAGCCAGGCGAGGGCCCCGGCGAGAAGTACACCGGACCGGTTCGAGACCGTCGTCGGTGACGCTCTCGTTGGCCGCGAATTCACCGCGATGTAGGTAGCGCTTACCTAACGTTTCAGCAGGTCAGGCGAGCCTTTGCTTGCTGGAAAGGGTCAACGGACTCACCTAGATTGGAAGGCAGGGCAGATACCCGCCCGCCAACCTCGATCCAGGAGTTCACGATGGCCACGCTCGAAATGCCACATGTCGCCGAATGCACCGTCAGTGAGTGTTCCTACAACCACGACGGCTGCCACGCGTTCGCGATCAACGTCAGCGGAACCAACGGCACTGCCGACTGCGCGACGTTCATCCCCCTGACAACTCGCGGCGGCCTCGACCGCGTCTCCACCCAGGTCGGTGCATGCCAGCGGGTCGACTGCGAGCACAACGCGAATCTCGAATGCACGGCCACTGCGGTCCGTATCGGTGCAGGCGAGAGTTCCGACACCGCGAACTGCCTCACCTACTCCCCTCGCTGACGGCTTCGCGTCACCAGACCACTCTGCAGCCCTCGACGGACGTCGTGCGGGTCATTCTGTGACCAGCGCGGCGTCCGTCGTTTCGTATGCGGGCTAGCCTGAATCCATGACCTCCGAAGGTGCGCACGACCACGACCCGGCCGATCCGACACGGACGACCTCCTCGGCCGGCGGCACAGAGCCCGTCGGAGAGATCATCGACGCCGAGGTCCTGGATACGGAAGTCGTCGACACCGCCTCTCCCGGATCCAGCTTTCCCGGCTCGACGACCATCTCGAGCCCCGGGCACATCGATCCCGACTACAGCGAGCAAGGTGTGCCGAGTTTCGATTTCGTCCGCGACAAGATCGAGAAGCGCATCTCGACCGCGATCGGTTCCCAGGAGTTGGCTGAGGGCACGCCCGAGGGCCAGGGCGTCGACGACATGATGCGCAAGCGCGACGAGGCCGCGAAGAAGAAGCTCGACGAGATCCGAAAGTCCATGGGGCACTGACACTCCCCACCACTCTTCTCCCCCGGCCTCGGCGAACCTCGCGCCGGCGGCGAACCCAGTCAGTGATCCGGCCGCAGCGCGATGCGCGTCTGGGTCTGCGCGGCACCGGCGTCGCTCTTGAGCCGCCGAAGCAGTCTGTCGAGTCCCGCGGTGTCGGCCACCGATACCTGCAGCAGGTAGTCGTAAGGGCCGGTCACGTGGACCGCGTCGCGCACCATCGCCTCACGTTGCGCCCACCGCAAGAACTCCTCCGAGTCGCGATCAGGGTGCAGCCGTACGTCGATGAACGCTTCGATCCCGGCCGGTGACGGTGCGTCATCGGTGCTGATCACCGCGCGATAGCCGAGGATGACACCGTCGCGCTCGAGGCGTCGCACCCGCGCTGCGGCACTGTTGGTTCCAAGCCCCACAAGCCGACCGAGCGCACTGAACGATGCGCGACCATCATGGCGAAGTGCCTCTATGATCTGTCGGTCGATCGGGTCCACATCGAAAAGATATCAGTCGAAGCGACATCTTTTAGGCATCGTCATCAACCGCGGTCGATGGTGGTCAGATGTCGGTGATCCACGCACTCACACTCGGTCTCGTGGCGGGTTTCGGTATTGCGATGCCGCTCGGTGCGATCGGTGTGATGCTCATGCTCGAAGGAGCGGAGCGCGGTGTGCGCAGTGCACTCGAGGCCGCGGCCGGGGTCGCGACGGTCGACGCCGTCTACGCCGCCGCGGCCACAACGTTCGGAGCGGCGATCGCACCGTTCATCAGCCGTCTCGGCCCGTATCCCGGCATCGTCGGCGGCAGCGTGCTCTTACTCGTGGCGGCGCACGCCATATTCCGCGCACACTCGGCGTCGAGCCGTGCCCAGTCGACGTCGAGCCGTGCCCAGTCGACGAGGGGGCACCGCTACCTCATGTTCGTCGGGTTGACCGCGATGAATCCGGCGACGCTCATCTACTTCGCATCCATTGCCGTACCAGCTGTCGCCTTGCCGAGCGGGGGCCACATAAGTGGTTGCGGCGCAGCACTATTCGTGGCCGGGGTCGGCCTCGGTTCCCTGCTGTGGCAGGCGGTTCTGGCGATCGCCGGGGCGGCCGCCGGTACTCGGATAACCGGCAGCGGCCGTCGACTCACGATCATCGCCGGAAACGCCGTCGTCGCTTTGCTGGGCGTGTCACTGATCGCAGCATCACTGCACTGAACCAGATCGGCTGGACGAGACCGGCTGATCGGGACCGCGGGCAAACACGAATCAGCCGGCAGTCGCGACCGGCTCCCCTGTCTCGAGCACGTCGGCGAGGAACTTCCCGGTGTGGCTTCCCGGTGTCTCCGCAATGTCTTCGGGAGTCCCCTCGGCGATCACCGTGCCACCGCCCGTTCCACCTTCTGGTCCCATGTCGATGACCCAGTCGGCAGTCTTGATGACGTCGAGGTTGTGCTCGATCACGATCACCGTGTTGCCCTTGTCGACCAGTCCGTTGATCACGTCGAGGAGCTTCTTGATGTCCTCGAAGTGCAGGCCGGTCGTCGGCTCGTCGAGGATGTAGACGGTTCGGCCTGCCGACCGCTTCTGCAGTTCGGCGGCCAGTTTGACGCGCTGGGCCTCACCGCCCGAGAGTGTCGGTGCGGGTTGTCCGAGACGGACGTATCCGAGGCCGACGTCGACGAGCGTCTTGAGGTAGCGGTGGATCGAGGTGACAGGCTCGAAGAAGTCGGCGGCCTCCTCGATCGGCATGTCGAGAACCTCCGAGATGGTCTTGCCCTTGTAGTGCACCTCGAGGGTCTCGCGGTTGTACCGCGCACCGTGACACACCTCGCAGGGAACGTAGACGTCAGGCAGGAAGTTCATCTCGATCTTGATGGTTCCCTCGCCCTGACACGCCTCGCAGCGTCCGCCCTTGACGTTGAACGAGAACCGTCCTGGCTGGTAGCCGCGCACCTTCGCTTCGGTCGTCGCTGCGAACAGCGTGCGGATCTTGTCGAAGACGCCTGTGTAGGTCGCCGGATTCGAGCGCGGTGTCCGACCGATCGGCGACTGATCGACCTGCACGAGCTTGTCGAGGTTGCCGAGGCCGTTCACGCGAGTGTGCCTGCCCGGTACCTGACGCGCACCGTTCAGCTTGTTGGCGAGCACCGTCGCAAGGATGTCGTTGACCAGCGTCGACTTTCCGGATCCGGACACCCCGGTGACAGCGGTGAGCACGCCGAGCGGAAACGAGACGTCGATGCCGCGCAGGTTGTGCTCGCGCGCCCCCACGACGGTGAGTTGGCGGTTCTTGTTGATCGGCCGACGGATGGGCGGGACCGGAAGCGTCTCGCGGCCGGACAGGTAGTTGCCCGTCAGCGACTTGCGGTTCTTCAGCAGATCCTTGTAGCTACCGGAGTGCACCACCTTGCCGCCGTGCTCGCCCGCGCGCGGTCCGATATCGACTATCCAATCGGCTGCGCGGATCGTGTCCTCGTCGTGTTCGACCACGATCAGCGTGTTGCCCAGATCGCGCAGTCGCGTGAGGGTGTCGATCAGTCGACGATTGTCGCGCTGGTGCAGTCCGATCGACGGTTCGTCGAGGACGTAGAGGACACCGGCGAGACCCGAACCGATCTGAGTGGCCAAACGGATTCGCTGCGCCTCGCCACCCGACAGCGACCCTGCGGCACGGGACAGCGACAGATAGTCGAGTCCGACGTCGAGCAGGAACGTGATGCGTGCCTGCACCTCTTTGAGGACGCGGCCGGCGATCGCCTCCTGGCGTTTGTCGAGCTTCAATCCGCCCAGGTAGCCCGCGGCGTCGGCCACCGACAGCGCCGACACCTCGGCGATCGATTTCGGTCCGTATTCGGGGTGATCGAGCGTCACCGCGAGGATCTCCGGACGCAACCGCGCACCCTGACAGACCGGGCACGGAACGTCGCGCATGTACCCCTCGTACCGTTCCTTCATCTGTTCGGATTCGGTCTGGTCCATGCGGCGGTTGAGGAACGCCATGACACCCTCGAACTCGGTGTAGTACGAGCGCGTCCGTCCGTACCGGTTACGGAACTTGACGTGCACCTGGTGCTCGCTGCCGTTGAGCAGCGCGTTCCGCGCCTTGGCGGGCAACTTCTTCCACGGGGTGTCGACGTCGAATCCCATCTCGTCGGCCAGACCGGACATGAGTCGCAGGAAGTAGTCGGCGTTGTGTCCGGTCGACCAGGGGGCGATGGCGCCCTCGGAGAGTGAGAGGTCGGGATCGGGCACGACGAGGTCCTCGTCGACCTCCTTGCGAATCCCGAGGCCGTCGCATTCGGGACATGCGCCGTACGGCGAGTTGAAGGAGAACGACCGCGGCTCGAGATCGTCGATGGCGATCGGGTGTCCGTTCGGGCACGCCATGCGCTCGGAGAATCGACGTTCGCGGTGGGGATCGTTCTCCTCGATGTCGACGAAGTCGAGGACGACAATGCCATCGGCAAGCCGCAGGGCCGTCTCCACCGAGTCGGTGAGACGCTGCTTGGCGCTCGGCTTCACGACGAGCCGGTCGACGACGACGTCGATGTCGTGCTTTTCCTGCTTCTTGAGCTTGGGCGGGTCCGTCAGCGAATGGATCTTGCCGTCGACGCGCGCACGGGAGAAGCCCTGGGTCTGCAGTTCGGCGAAGAGGTCGACGAACTCACCCTTACGAGTGCGGACGACCGGCGCGAGGACCTGAAAGCGGGTGCCCTCGTCCATGGCGAGCACCTGATCGACGATCTGCTGAGGTGTCTGCTTGGCGATCTCGGCACCGCAGATCGGACAGTGTGCGACGCCGGCGCGTGCGTAGAGCAGGCGCAGGTAGTCGTAGACCTCGGTGATCGTGCCGACCGTCGACCGAGGATTGCGGTTCGTCGACTTCTGGTCGATCGACACCGCGGGCGAGAGTCCTTCGATGAAGTCGACGTCGGGCTTGTCCATCTGCCCGAGGAACTGCCGCGCATACGCAGACAGCGACTCCACGTAGCGTCGTTGGCCCTCGGCGAAGATCGTGTCGAAAGCCAGCGACGACTTCCCCGAACCCGAGAGTCCGGTGAACACGATGAGGCTGTCGCGGGGCAGATCAACATCGACACCGCGAAGGTTGTGTTCGCGGGCACCACGGACGATCAAACGATCAACCACTACTGTCCTATCCACATGTCTTGGCTGGTCCATACGTCTTGGCCAGCCCCTGCGCGGGATCGCCGCGCATCCGGCCGCCGCTGGGCACCGATCGTCGACCGATGTCACGTTGGGCGTGTCTGTCTCGTTGGGCGTGTCCGCGGCTCACCATAACGGCAGCCACCGACAAGAAATCTCGACGCCGAGCCGGCGGTCTCCAGGCGGCGTCACAACACTTGTCAACGATACGCGGCCCACCAGGTGTTCCCATCCTCGTCCACCGCGTCGACCTGCGTGGCTACGCTGAGTTCATGACCTCGTCCGACCTCACCATCACCGACGAATACACCGGCGATCTGTCCGAGACCGGCCCGCAGCGCCGCACACTGAGCAACGCCTCGATCGTGAAGATCTCCGTTGGGCCCATGGACAACAACGTCTACATCGTCACCAGTGTCGCGACCGGCGACCAACTCATCATCGACGCCGCCAACGATGCGGACACCATTCGCGATGTGCTCGACGAACTCGACGGCACCCCGCGCACGATCTTCACCACGCACCAGCACTACGACCATTGGCAGGCACTTGCCGACGTCGCGTCAGCGACGGGAGCGCCGACCGCGGCCGGCAGGATCGACGCTCCCGAACTGCCCGTGACCCCCGACATCCTCCTCGACGACGGCGACGTGCTGACCGTCGGCGACCTGACCTTTGACGCAATCCACCTCGTCGGCCACACGCCCGGATCGATCGCGCTGGCACTCACCGATCCCGCAAGCGGCGTCGTCCACCTGTTCACCGGCGATTCCCTCTTCCCGGGCGGCGTCGGAAAGACCTGGGCGCCAGGCGACTTCGACACTCTCGTCGACGACGTCGAGACCAAGCTCTTCGAGCGCTATCCCGACTCGACCGTCGTGTACCCCGGCCACGGCAAGGACACGACCCTCGGCACCGAACGCCCGTCGCTGGACGAATGGCGCGAACGCGGCTGGTGAGAATCGGCCTACACGCACAACACTTGCGCCAGATCATCAACTCCGCCGAGCGCCCCGACACCGGACGGGTAGCCTCGATAGAGCGCCGCCGACCCCAGTCCAACGCGTGATCGACCAACGCAGTGACCGAAGAGCCGCAGTAAACGAAAAGCACAGTGACCGACTAACACAGTGACTTCCGAAGGGACCGTGTCAACAAGATGATCCTCCGCCGTATTGCCCGACCGATGCTCGCATCGGTGTTCATCGTCTCCGGCTATGACGCCCTGCGACACCCGCAGAAGCGAGCAGAAATCGCGGAGCCCTTCGTGGAGAGCACCGTCGGTGTGCTGCCGGACGAGGTCACCTCCGTCATCCCCACCGATCCGGTCACGCTGGTCCGAGTGAACGGCGGCATCCAACTCGCGAGCGGTGTCCTCCTTGCGACGGGCAAGTTCCCACGCTTCGCGTCGGCCGTTCTGGCGGGCTCCCTCGCACCGACGACGTTCGCCGGCCATCCCTTCTGGGAAGAGTCGGACCCGGTTGCGCGGAGTATGCAGCGCACACACTTCCTGAAGAACCTGAGCCTGATGGGCGGCCTGCTGATCTCGGCGGCCGACACCGAGGGCAAGCCCTCGCTCGCGTGGCGTGGTCGACGCAAGGCCGACGCCGCACTCGCGGCCCTGCCACTCGGCGCGAAGGCGAGCACCACAGCGTGGGATTCGATCCGCGAGCACGCACAGGATTCCGCGTCGACGCTCGGTGAGAAGTCCAGCGAGGCCGCAGGTCTCCTCAAGCAGGACGCGCACAAGTTGGGAGAGCGTTCTGCCGAGGCCGCGGAGAAGTTCCGCGATCGTGCGCCCGTCGTCGCAGAAAACGCCCGCGAGCGTTCGGCGGAATTCGCCGACAAGGTGCGCGACCGTGCGCCCGTCGTCGCAGAAAACGCCCGCGAGCGTTCGGCGGAGTTCGCCGACAAGGTGCGCGACCGCGCCCCCGAGATCGCTGAGACGGCACGCGAGCGCTCCACAGAATTTGCCGACAAGGTGCGCGACCGCGCCCCCGAGATCGCAGAAGCCGCTCGGGAGCGCTCCGCAGAGCTCGCCGAAGCCGCGCGGGAGCGTTCCGCAGAGCTCGCAGAGTCGGCCAAGGAACTGGTGTCGACCGCAGGCGACAAGGCCGACGCAGCCGTCGCCGACAGCAAGAAGCGCTGGCGCAAGGCCCGGTCCTGACCCCTTCGCTCTACGCGCGGACCCCATCGCCTTCGGAACAGACTCCGAGCGGGCGCATGGGGTCCGCCGCGTTTCCGCCACAGCACTATCCGTGGGTCGCGGACACCGACTACGCCCCTCTGGAGATGCGCCACGAAGGTCGCACGCTCATGGTTGCCGTCGGTTCCAACGCATCACGCGCGGTGCTGACCACAAAGCTCGCCGATGTGGGCGGCGTCGACATCCGTCCTGCCCGCGTCGTCGTGAGCGGTATCGCTGTCGGGTATTCCGGCCACGTGTCGGCCCGCGGATACATTCCGGCAGCTCCCTTCGCGTCCCCCGGCGCCAACACACCTCTGACGGCGTTCTGGCTCGACAACGACCAACTCGCCGCACTCGACCGCACCGAACCCAATTACCATCGATTGACAGTGACCACGACTTCTCATCCCCTGCGTGAACTCCTCGACGACGTCGACTCCGCTCCCCTCCGCTCACCGATGCCGGTGCGCGAGTTCGCCATATACGCATCACGACACGGAATCCTCACCGATCGACGCTCGACCCCGCTCCCCTTCTCGACCCAGTCCGCAGTCCTCGCGCACCTTGCGGAAGCGCTCGACGACCCGTCGCTGGCGGAGCCGCCCGCGATCGTCTGCGCGCGACTCGGCGACACCGACGCGGGCAAGGATCTGACAGCGGGCAAGGATCTGACACGGCGCATCCAGAGCCGCGGACAGTGCCGTCCCGACGGCCTCAGCCGCGACACCGCACCCCACCATCCCGACAGCACCGCACATACCGCATTCGGTACGCACGCCGAACCCGACGATGAGATCCGATGAGTACCTCGCCGACACACACCGAACGCACCGATCCCCGGATCGATGAGGAACAGACACACCTCGACGCCGTGTACGGGCGTCTGGACAGGATGCGTGCCAACACCCGTCGTCGACTCGCCGCAACCCTGCGCGAGTCCGCGGGAACCCCGCAGGCGCTGTCCGAACGCGAGTCCTACGAACGCATGTACGTCGACGACCTCGCGAAATACGATGCCGCCGAACACAATCTGTATTTCGGCCGCCTCGACCTCGACGACGGCGAAACCCGGCGGATCGGACGCATCGGAGTCCTCGACGACGATGACGGCGACACGACACTGCTTCTCGACTGGCGGGCGCCCCTGTCGCGAGCGTTCTACCTCGCAACGCCTGCAGCGCCGGAAGAGGTCGCTCGCCGCAGACACATCCGCACGCGAAATCGTGGCGTCCGTGAGGTCAACGACGAATTCCTCACCGCGGGTGAGGCTTCGATCGACGAGTCAGCGCACGGCGACGTGGTCAACGAGTCCGCGCTCGTAGCTGCCCTCAACGCCGCACGTACCGGCGAGATGACCGACATCGTCGAGACCATCCAGCGCGAGCAGGACCTCATCATCCGGTCACCGCACCGCGGCGTCACGGTCATCCAGGGCGGCCCCGGCACCGGCAAGACCGCCGTGGCGCTCCACCGCGCCGCATACTTGCTGTACACACATCGAGACATCCTCTCGCGCAGTGGAATCCTCATCATCGGCCCCAACAGCGACTTCCTCGACTACATCGGCCAGGTGCTGCCTTCGCTCGGTGAGTCCGGAGTGCTCCTCGCGACGATCGGCGAGCTCTTCCCCGGCGTCACCGCGACCGCCGACGAACCTCGACGCACCCGAGAGGTCAAGGGGCGCTTACAGATGCTCGACGTGCTCAAGCGCACGGTTCGGGCACACGAGTCGCTGCCGACCAAGCCGGTATCCGTGGACTTCGACGGTTACCGGGTCGAAATCGACAGTGCACTCGTCAAGGCAGCGCGTACGGCGGCCCGCGGGTCGCGCAGGGCGCACAACCAGGCGCAGCCGGTATTCCTGCGCTCGGCACTCGACGCACTCGCCGCCCGACACTCGGCGGCGATCGGCGCCAGTCTGCTCGACGGGTCGCAACTCCTCACGCCCGCCGACCTCAAGGACATTCGCGACGACATGGGTCGCGATCCGGATATCCGTGAGGCGGTGCTCGCCTTCTGGCCGACGCTCACTCCGACGGACGTTCTCCGCGACCTCTACGACGACCCCGCCGCCATCCGCAAGGCCACGCCGGGCTGGTCCGACGATGATCGCGCAGCGCTCCACCGGGCACGCCGCAGGCCAGTCGGCAAAGCGGAAAAGGGCAGCGAGAGCGACGAGTTCACTCCCGCCGACGTTCCGTTGCTCGACGAACTGGCCGAACTCGTCGGCTACGGCACCGATGAGGCCGAACGTGCCGAACGCGAGCGGTGGCGTCGACAACTCGCCGACGCCCAGGATGCGCTCGACATCCTCACCGGCTCGGCACCACAGGATCTCGAGGACGAACTCGACCCGGAGATCCTGATGGCCTACGACCTGATCGACGCAGAGCAACTCGCCGCGCGCCAGACCGACGTACAACGCGCGACCACCGCGGAGCGCGCCTTCAACGACCGCACCTGGACATTCGGCCACGTCATCGTCGACGAAGCCCAGGAGTTGTCCGGTATGGCGTGGCGCATGGTGATGCGCCGAATCCCGAACCGGTGGATGACCATCATCGGCGACACCGCACAGACCGGCGACCTTGCGGGCACGACGTCGTGGAGCGAGGTACTGACACCCTACGTCGCGAACCGTTGGCAGTTGCGCGAGCTGACCGTCAACTACCGCACGCCGAGTGAGATCATGACCTACGCCGCGCGCGTCCTGGCGCACGTCGGCGATTCACTGACACCGCCGACCTCGTTGCGCAGCAACGGAATCGATCCGTATGCCCGTTCGGTGTCAACTGCCGAGCTCGTCGCGACTGCGATCGAGGAGGCCACGCGACCGGAACTGCGCGGGCTGACCGGAATCGTGGTGCCCGACAGCCTCTTCGACGCCACCTCGCAGTTGGTCGCCGGCCTCGACCCGACGACACTCGGCGTCGACGAGCTCCCCCGCGTCCACACGGTCACCACCTGTAAAGGGCTCGAGTTCGACACGACTGTCGTCGTCGAACCGAGCGCACTCATCGCTCAGTCGCCGCGCGGATACAGCGATCTCTACGTCGCGCTGACCCGCAGCACGCAGCGCCTCGTCGTGGTCAACGCCGACCCGCTGCCAACAGAGCTCGACGACATGCCGCGTCGCTGAACGGCTTTCGACGACGCCCGTCACACTCCTGATCGCTCATCCTGATCGCCCGTATGGTCGCCCTCGGGGTGCAGGATGACGAGTTCGCGGGTCGCACGAGTCATCGATACGTAGCGGTCGACGGCCCCGGTGATCCCCGAGCCGAAGACCTCGGACTCGACAACCACGACCAGATCGAACTCGAGGCCCTTCGCAGTGATCGGATCGAGTGCGCGCACCCGGCCCGTGCTGGTGAAGTCCGGATCACCGATCACACACGCGACGCCCTCGTCATTGCGCGCGAGCCACTCGGCGAGGATCACATCTCGGTCACCGTGCGAGGCATGTCGAACGGGCAGTCCCGATTCCCTGATCGACGACGGCACGTTGGCATCCGGTATGGCAGCTCGGATCACCGGCTCGGCCGCCTCCATGACCTCGGCGGGCGTTCGATAGTTGATCAACAACGACTCGACGCGCACGTCCCGGCATCCGACGCTGCGAAGCCGTTCCGACCACGACTCGGCGAACCCCGCCCGCGCCTGCGCCCTGTCGCCGACGATCGTGATGCTTCCGGACGGGTTGCGCCGCAGCACCATTCGCCACTGCGCCGGGGTGAGTTCCTGCGCCTCGTCGACGATGATGTGCGCGAACGGCCCGTCGAAGGTGCCGGGCTCGATGTCCGGCGCGGCCGAATCGTCGACAAGAACGTCGCGCAGGTCTTTCTGCCGAAGCATCGACATCAGGCCCTCGCCGTCGTCGTAGGTCGTCGACGCCATGAGGTCGTCGACGACGAGGTCCATACGACGGCGCTCGGCTCGCAGCGCGGCGGACCGGCGGCGACGCCGATCGTCCGCACTGCGGTCTCCCAATCGGTTGCGCGCGGCGTCGAGAAGCGGGAGGTCGGCGTCGGTCCACGCATCCGGACGCTCGCGCTGGAGCCGTCGCACGTCATCCGGCGCCAACCACGGCGCACACATTCGGAGGAACGCGGGAACCGACCACAGGTCGCCGACGAGATCCGTCGCGTCGAGCATCGGCCACGCGCGCCCCACTGCCGCCGCAAGAGAGTCGTTGCGCCGCAACGATTCCTGCACGTCGTCCAGGTCGAGGTCATCGTTGCCGATGCGTCGCCGCACCGTCTCGGCCAGGTATTGCCAGATCGCGCCGCGCGCCTCGTTGTGTGGCATGCCGGCCTCGGGCGCCGCGAATGCTTCGGCCCAATCCCGCCGCCGCAGAGTCACATCCGCCCACTCGGTCTCGACAAGAAGCGGTTCCGTCGGCGGTTCCTCGTACCACCGCACCGCCGTCTCGATCGCGTCGACCATCCCCGCCGTCGACTTCAGTGCCGCCGCCACATCGTCGGCCTCTCGCACCGCGGTATCGCCCTCGGCGACCAGATCGCGCAACGTGCACGTCTGCACGCCTTCTTCACCGAGACTCGGCAAGACATCGGCGACATACGAGAGGTACTGCTCGTGTGGTCCGACGATCAGCAGACGTCCGCGCGTGAGCCGCGCGTCGGAGTAGAGCAGGTAAGCGGCGCGATGCAGCGCGACGACGGTCTTTCCGGTGCCGGGGCCGCCGTCGACGACCAGCGCGCCTGCCGAGTCGGCGCGGATGATGGCGTCCTGGTCGGCCTGGATCGTCGACAACACGTCACGCATGCGTGGCGAACGGCTCGCGGAGAGGCCTGCGAGCAGCGCCGAATCGCCGTCGAGCCAGACCCCATCGTCGGCGGCGTCCGCGGTGAACACTTCGTCCCAGTAGTCGGTGATCTGCCCGCGCGTCCATCGGTAGCGTCTGCGGGAACGCACGCCCATCGGCTGCGCCGCGGTCGCGTTGAAGAACGGAGCAGCGGCGGGGGTCCGCCAGTCGACGAGCAGTTGGCGGCCCGACTGATCGGTCACCCCGACGCGACCGATGTAGACGGGGTCAGGCTCGTCGATCAGCGTCATCCGGCCGATGCACAGGTCGAGGCCATAGCGACGCAGCGTCCGCAGACGGCTGGTCAACTGATGAATCTCGAGGTCGCGATCCGATGCGCGCTGCCCACCTCCACCCTCTGCCCTGCGCGCGGCGTCGAGCCTGGCTGAGAGCGCATCGACCGTGCCGGCGAGGGATGCAGTGGTGTCCTCGAAATGGCGCACGTCGCTCTCGATACGAGTCGGGACGGATTTCGGTGACTCGGGCGGAAGATTGAAGACATGGTCGGTCACTGCGGGCACTGGGCGACTCCGAAAAAGGCTGGGCGGGGGGCGGAATCACCGATTGTGCACCCGGATGGGGGCCTTGCGGCAAGGCCCCTACCTCGCGTTATAGTGAAAAGGGCAGGGACGCAGCAGTGACCACGGCGGATCGGGAGTCACGCTCCCCACAGCACATCGCGACGGCTTTCATCACGACGACTTTTCATCACGGCGGCATACGTCGAACCACCAGCACACGCGCAACAGCTGGGCAGACGAATCCGTCTGCCCGGCTGTTGGTTTCGAGGAGAAGCGAACTAGGTGGTGTGCACGATCAGCACATCGCACGCAGACTTACGCGCGACGTCGGCCGGCACCGAACCCAGCAGACGTCCCGCAATCGAATTCAGTCCACGATTGCCGACGACGAGAAGATCAGCTTGAACATCGGTGACCAACTGCAGCAGAGCATCCACGGGTGCGCCCTTCACCGGGCGTGCCACGATCTGCGTGCCCCCCGACTTCGATGCCCGCTCCTTCGCCCGACGCAGAATCTCGTCGGTCGGGGCACTTCCGGTCACCTGATAAGCCTCGTCTTTAAGGACGTCCGCAGCCTCACCGGCGCCGCGATCGTTCGGAAAATATGCACATGCGATCACCAATTTCGAATCGCCCGCGATCGCACCCGCGCGATCGACCGCCTTCAACGACGATTCCGATCCGTCCGTTCCGACGACGATCGTCTGGTAAGCGCCCATCCCTGACCTCCACACATGTCTGATTCCGCACATTCGCGGACTTCATCGATCACGACAACTTTAGAGTCACCTGAATCGGCAGGATAGTGTGCCACGCAACATTTGTCCGATGATCACGGCGATCGCTACACCGCGCACCCGAGTGGGACGAACGTCCCAATGGGGAGTGCCAACTACTTGATTCCGGCGGCATCCATGCCGCGCAGCTCTTTCTTCAGATCTGCGATCTCGTCGCGCAGCCTTCCGGCGAGTTCGAACTGCAGATCGCGAGCCGCGCTCATCATCTGCTCCGTGAGTTGCGCGACGAGATCGGCGAGCTCGGCTCGTGGCATCGATCCCACATCTCGCTTCTCGACGACCCCCGCGGAGCCGCCCTTCGCCTTCGAGACTTCTCCCTGCGCTCGCCGTCCACGGCTGGCGTTGCGGCCGGAGCCACCGACGTCGACTGCCGAATCCTCCGCTTCGCGGTACACCTGATCGAGGATGTCGGCGATCTTCTTGCGCAGTGGTTTCGGGTCGATGCCGTGTTCTTTGTTGTAGGCCACCTGCTTCTCACGACGACGCTCGGTCTCTTCGATCGCGTTGCGCATCGACTCGGTAACCGTGTCGGCGTACATGTGCACCTCACCCGAGACGTTACGGGCAGCACGCCCGACAGTCTGGATCAGCGATGTCGTCGACCGCAGGAATCCCTCCTTGTCGGCGTCGAGGATCGCGACGAGCGACACCTCGGGAAGGTCGAGTCCCTCGCGCAGCAGGTTGATACCGACCAGCACGTCGTATTCACCCGATCGGAGCTGCCGCAGCAACTCGACCCTTCGTAGCGTGTCGACCTCGGAATGCAGGTAGCGCACACGGATACCGAGTTCGAGAAGGTAGTCGGTGAGATCTTCTGCCATCTTCTTGGTCAATGTCGTCACCAGCACGCGTTCGTCGCGCTCTGTGCGATCACGGATCTCGTGAACCAGGTCGTCGATCTGCCCCTTGGTCGGCTTCACCACGATCTGCGGATCGACCAGCCCGGTCGGGCGGATCACCTGCTCGACGAACTCTCCGTTGGACTGGCCGAGTTCGTACGCGCCCGGCGTCGCGGACAAATAGACCGTCTGCCCGATACGACCGACGAACTCGTCCCAGGTGAGCGGACGGTTGTCGACCGCGGACGGTAGCCGGAACCCGAAGTCGACCAGATTGCGCTTGCGCGACATGTCGCCCTCGTACATGCCGCCGATCTGCGGGACCGTCACATGCGACTCGTCGATCACGAGGAGGAAGTCGTCGGGGAAATAGTCGATCAGCGTTGCGGGGGCGCTGCCCGCCGGCCTGCCGTCGATGTGGCGCGAGTAGTTCTCGATGCCCGAGCAGAACCCGACCTGCCTCATCATTTCGAGGTCGTAGCTGGTGCGCATGCGCAGGCGCTGCGCCTCGAGGAGTTTGCCCTTGCCCTCGAGGTCGGCCAGGCGCGCCTCGAGCTCTTCCTCGATGCTCGTCATCGCCTTCTCCATGCGCTCAGGTCCCGCGACATAGTGCGTCGCGGGGAAGATGCGCAGCGTGTCAACCTGTCTGACCACATCACCGGTCAGTGGGTGCAGATAATAGAGCGCCTCGACCTCGTCGCCGAAGAACTCGATCCGCACCGCCAACTCTTCGTACGACGGGATGATCTCGACGGTGTCGCCGCGGACACGGAAGCTTCCGCGGGTAAACGACATGTCGTTACGGGTGTACTGCACGTCGACCAGCAATCGAAGCAGTGCGTCGCGGTCGATCTCGTCGCCGACCTCCACCTCGACCGAACGGTCGAGGTAGGACTGCGGCGTGCCGAGGCCATAGATGCACGACACCGATGCCACGACCACCACGTCGCGCCGTGACAGCAGACTCGACGTCGCGGAGTGCCGCAGGCGTTCGACGTCGTCGTTGATCGACGAGTCCTTTTCGATGTACGTGTCGGTCTGGGCGATGTACGCCTCGGGTTGGTAGTAGTCATAGTACGAGACGAAGTACTCGACAGCGTTGTGCGGCAACATTTCTCGAAGTTCGTTGGCGAGCTGCGCAGCAAGTGTCTTGTTCGGTGCCATCACGAGCGTCGGGCGCTGGACCCGCTCGATCAACCACGCGGTGGTCGCGGATTTACCGGTGCCGGTGGCGCCGAGTAGGACGATGTCGCGCTCCCCCGCCCCGATACGACGTTCGAGGTCGTCGATGGCTTTGGGCTGGTCACCTGCGGGCTCATACTCGCTGACCACCTCGAATCGACCCTCGGTACGTTCGACGGCGCCGACAGGACGGTGCTCGGAGTGCGCGAGAATCGGGTGTTCGGTAGCAAAAGCCATAGTGCCAGGGTAAACGCGACCTATGACAAATCTGTTCCGGATTCACGCACACCCCGTGACCTGCGGTTAAGGTGTGACGATGTCCGATCTGCACCCGCCGAAGCGGGAGATCTTCGACGTTCCTGCAATGACCAATACGGACAACAAGGGGTTCGTCCGACCGGTGGACCGATACGAGGAGACCGCGTTCGGTCTCTACATGTCGCGCACGGCCGATCACCCCAGATTCAGGCACCTCGAATCCTGGCTGCTCCCCGCACTCGGACTTCGCGCGAACATCTTCCACTTCGTCGATGGGCATCGGACCGGGCAGCGCCTCTACCTCGACATAGGACGCTTCCACGGTCCCGACGACGATGGCCGCTGGCACGCCGAGGACTGGTACCTCGACCTCGTCGATGTTCCCGGTCGCCCACTCGAACTCATCGACGTCGACGAATTGTTCGACGCACACGCAGCGAGCCTGTTGTCGACCGCCGAGTGCGAGGAGGCCGTCCACATCGCACGGCGGGCACTGGTGGGTGCGGCCGAACATGACCACGACATCCAGAAGTGGCTCGACACCGCGAACGGCGGCCGCGTGTCGTGGCTCGACGACTGACGTCGCGCTAGGTCTCCCGACGACCGGCACGCCAGGCGGCGACTCGCGCATATGCCCGATCGAACCAGGGTTCCTTCGCCGCGACGTACGCGTCGCGGTCGCCGTCTGCAGCGGCCATTGCGGCCAGCTTGATCTCGGCGTACTCGTCACGTGCTGCGGCGTCTGACCTCAACCAATCGCGGAACTCGACGGCGAACCGACCGCCCGGTGATCCCTGCGCCCGCACATGCACATTGACCGACCGCCCGGGATCGGCCGAACCGTGGAACCTCTTGCCCCACAGGCCGTCATCGACCGAGCCGGTCTCCGGGTCCGGCTTCGGCCGGTCGCTCGTATTCTCTGGATTACGCGGGAACCCGCCGTCGGCCAGCACGTCGGCCAGAGCATCCGCGACGTCGAGGTCGGCGACGGTGATCTGGATGTCGATCGTCGGCTTCGCGATCAACCCCGGCACCGCCGTCGACCCGATGTGATCGATCGCCGACGCTTTGTCGCCGACGATCGCCCACAGGCGATTGACCAGTCGCACACCCGTGGCCGCCCATGCCGGCTCGGGATCGGCCAGTGCCAACGGGCCGGGGACGATCGTCCGGGAACGCACATTCTCCTCGTATGGCACCAACCGCTCGTCCCAGAGGTGTGCGGCAGCGTCCGCGAGATCGTCTGGTGTGCCCGAGTTGTCGAGCCAGACGTCGGCGACGGCCCGTCGCTGTTCGTCGGTGGCCTGGGCGCGTATTCGGGCGCGTGCGTCGTCCTCGGGCATGCCGCGCAACTCGGTCAACCGTTGGACGCGCAGTTCCTCGTCTGCCCCCACGATCACGACGAGATGGAAGAACGGAGCCATGTTGCCCTCGACGAGTAGCGGGATATCTTGCACCACAATCGCATTCGACGGCGCCTCGGCGAGCAGTTCCTGCGTACGGGCACCGACCAGCGGGTGCGTGATCGAGTTCAGCTTCTGCCGACTCTCGTCGTCGACGAACGCCTTGGCCGCCAGTGCTGGCCGATCGAGCGTCCCGTCAGCGGCCAGAATGTCGTCGCCGAAAGCCTCAACCAACTGCGTCAGACCGGGCGTTCCGGGTTCGACGACCTCGCGGGCGATCTTGTCGGCGTCGATGTGATATCCACCCCGCTCCACGAAGGTCTTGGCCACGGTCGATTTGCCGGCTCCGATGCCGCCGGAGAGCCCTACACGGATCACGAGGTCCAGTGTGGCAAACGACCGCCAGAGCTTTTGCGCGACATCGACAACACCGTCACCTCGACAAGACCCATGGACGCTGTGTCGCCGGCGGCATGAGCATTTCCGCCATCATCGAAAAGGATACGACCCCACACTCACCGATCACCGCTGATGATCAATAGCGCGTCTGCGGGCTGGTTGTCGACCAGTAGCCACCGATGCCGCAACGGCGAGGGGTGGGTGATGAGTTCGCCCGCCCCGATCCGATACGTGCCGGCACCTTCAACGGTGACGTCCAACTCGCCGCCGATGAGGTAGAGCGCGAGCACGCCGGGCGTCTGGAACCATTCTCCGATGTACTGATCAGGCTTGATGGAGTACTCGATGATCTGCAATCGCGACTGCGGGTCCATGAGCATCACGCGTCCAATTGCGGCATCAGCACGATCAGAAACTGGCAGCATCTGGCCATCGCCGCGGCGGACGACCTCGACCTGGTCGTCGGTGCTGGCCGGAAGGAGGTCTCCAGGAGTAACTCCGAGAGCTTCGGCCAACCGGTAGACCGTGATCATCGACGGCATGCTCAGTCCGCGCTCGATCTGGCTGAGGAACGGCTGGCTGATACCCGCGCGCGCAGCAACCTCGCGCATTGATAGATCCGACCTTTCACGAATTGCTCGGATCGCAGCGCCGGCACGGACTGCCAACGCCTCCTCATCGAGCGCCTCGGACACCATGACCACATCCTTCCGCTGTGAACTTTCCTGAGTTGCCGTGGTTCTGCGTTACGTGCCAGAAACACTCGGAATATAACTGAGAAGTATCAAGGCCTCAGTCTTATAGGTGTGAGTAATCACCGCTGCGCTTAGTCTGTTCCTCCCGAGCGCTGGAATTGAACGTCACACCAACCACAACCCCAGGACGTGCAGATGGCAAGCATAGACCAACCACCGATAGACGGGAGTGATCAGAAGTCGCTCATTTCCGTTGAACAACGAGGTATCGAGCACATACCCGAGTCCGAGCGACACGGTCGACCCTGGCAGGTCGGCGTGATGTGGTCCGGTCTCGTGCTCAACGTACTGTCAGTCGTCTACGGCAGCATCCTCGTGGCCCTCGGTCTCAACGTGTGGCAAGCGCTACTCGCGATCGTGCTCGGGAACCTGACCTGGATCGTCACCGGCGTAGTCTCGCTGGCCGGCCCGGCTGCCGGAACGACCACATTCGGCGTCTCACGAATTGTGTTCGGCCGTCGCGGAGTGCGACCTGTTGCCTTCTTCAACTGGATCATGATGCTCGGCTACGAGGTCCTCGACCTGGTGGTGATGGTCCTCGCGGCAAGTGCGTTACTAAAAATGGGCGGCGTACAGGTGTCGAATCCGATCCAGGTCGCACTCGTCGTCGGACTGTCGGTGCTGCAAGCGATCCTGCCGCTACTCGGCCATTCCGCAGTGACAACTGTTCTCCGAGTGCTGGTCCTACCCTTCGCCGCCATTTTCCTGATCATGGCATGGCTGATTGCGGACAAGGTGAGCACAGGCGTCGGCGCACCAGGTTCACTTGCTGTGTTCCTCGGCGGAGTCGCCTTGGTCGCGAGCAGCTCCGGGCTTGGTTGGGCATCGTCTGCTGCGGACTACTCTCGCTATCTCCCGGCAGCGACGAAACGCCGTCGGATCGTTGGAGCAGTCACTGCGGGCGGCGCGATTCCGCAGATGTTTCTGATGGCCCTCGGTGTGGCCATCGGCATCGCCATGCCAGACGCCACCGATCCGGTGAGCGGGTTGTCGACGGTGTTTCCTACGTGGTTGGTCGTCATCTATCTACTGCTCGTGATCGTGCAGATGGTCGCGCTCAATGCTGTTGATCTCTATTCGTCGGGTGTCACCCTGCAGGCCATGGGAATTCGCCTAAAGCGCTGGCAAGCAGTAATGCTCGACGGCGTTATCTGCGGAGTCATCGGCGGCATTGTCGTCTTTTCCGGCGATTTCTACACCTTCGTCAACAACTTCCTTCTGTTCATGATCATCTGGTTCGCGCCATGGGCCGGCATCTTCTGCACGGACCTCTGGCTCCGTCGCGCGCAGTATCCAGAAGTGACACAACCACTTCGGGTTGCCTGGTCGTTGCCTGCCTGCACAGCTCAGTTGCTGGGCATGGTCGCGGCAACCGCGTGCATCCACACGTCGATCTACACCGGGCCGCTCGCTTCCGCTCTCGGCGGCGCCGACCTAAGCGTCATCGCCGGGCTCGTCGTCGGAGCGATCTCGTATGGCCTGCTGACATCACGAAGCGACCGAACGACGCCTCACCCTTTTGACCACACCAGCGACCTGATCGTCGCACCACCCACTACCGCCGCACCCGTCGCGGCGAAAGAAGGAGAACTCGCATGACCACGCCAATTCCATTGATCGATATAGCGTTGTGGCGCAACGGATCTACCGCTCAGAGGGATGAACTTGCGGCAGTTGTCGACGCAGCTCTCGTCGAAAGCGGATTCCTCCTGGTCGGCGGCCACGGAGTCGCCGGCGCGCTGCGCGACGACCTACGCGCCGCCGCCCGTCGATTCTTCTCACTGCCGGCCGATGTCAAGGCACGCTATGCGTCCGCGGTCGGCGGACGCGGTTGGATTCCGCCGGGTAAAGAGGCCAATGGTGCCCTGCTCGGGATGGACCTCCCGCCGGACCTCAAGGAGACGTTCGTGTCTGGCCACGAACTCGACTCGGGAGACGCAGAAGTCAACGCCGAGTGGTTTCCCGCGAATGTCTGGCCAACCGAGGTGGCCGAACTGGAACAGTTGTGCGAGACCTATGCCGCCAACATGCGTGAATTCGCAGACGATCTACTCGAACTCCTGGCGACCGCGGCCGGCCTGCATCCGCGATGGTTCGCCGAGCGGTGCGCCGAGTCCCCGCATTCCTTCAACATCAACCGTTATCCTGCACTGCGGTTGACCGGACCGGTCCACGAGGGCCAGTACCGCATCGCGCCGCACACCGACTTCGGGACGATCACCATCCTCGACCGTCAACCCGGCTACGCGGGCCTGCAGGTATGCACCCGCTCTGGCAACTGGATCGATGCGCCTGTGGTGAGGGACGCCTACACCATCAACATCGGAGACTTGATGGCGCGCTGGACAGGGGACCGTTGGACATCCACCCGCCACCGTGTGCTTCCGCCTTCGCCCTTGGCGCCCGACGAAGAGTTGATCTCGCTCATCTTCTTCTACGAGGCAGATCTGGATCAGGTGATCGAGTCGTTCCCGCCGCCGTTGGGCCGGGACAACGACTACGAACCCGTCACCGTCAGCGACTACCTCCGGTCTCGCTACAGCGCGATCGCGGTACCGTGATGGCTGCGCATCCGATGTCGGTGTCGAGGGAGCTGGCACGCGAGATCCCCAAAGTGAGCTTGCATTGCCACCTCCTAGGCGCAGTACCGGCAGCCACAGCAGTCGAGCTCGCGCGACGGCACGGCGTCGAGATCCCTGGAAATCCCGACGCAGCAAGCATTTACGACAGTCAGTCGTACGACGATCTCGGGCAGTTCTTGTCCGTGTACGACTTGGTGGGCCAGTCGCTGCAAACGCGTGACGACTTCAGTCGAGTCACGTATGAATCGCTGACCGTATTCGGTTCCGACCACGGCGTGACCTACCGCGAGATCTTCGTGTCCCCGCAGCCGAGTCCCCTGCCATACGCTGAGGCACTCGCCGGGATCGTCGACGGGATGCACGATGCGCGCAGCGACTGCGGTATCGACAGCCGGATCATCATGGCCATAAATCGCGAACACACAGTCGCTGAGGCGATCGAGTTCGTCGATCTCGTGATCGATAACCGAGTCGACGAAGTAGTCGGCATCGGACTCGACTACGAAGAGGTCAACGGACCGCCGGCGCAGTTTGCTCCCGCGTTCGAGCGTGCAGGCCGGGCGGGTTTGCACCGAACCGCGCACTCCGAGAGTGGCCCACCATCGGCGATCGAGGTCCTTCTCGATCAATTGCATTGCAGCCGAATCGATCACGGATACCACGTGGTGACCGACGACCGGATTGCACAAAGGTGTGTCGACGAGCAGATTCCGTTCACGGCGACCCCGGTCAGTTCCGACATCGGCCGCTACAGCGGGTCCGGTGACGGCAGTCATCGACGGATCAGGGAGATGGTCGACCGTGGCATCGTTGTGTGTATCGATTCCGATGATCCGCCGATGTTCGGCACCGATCCCACCAACGACTACTACGCGCTCAGCACAGCGTTGGGGTATGACGCCACCCAACTCGCCCAATTCACCCACAACGCGATCACGGCGTGCTGGCTCGATGATTCCGACAAAGTCACTCTTCGCAACGACTTGGCTGACTGGCTGCACGCCTATGCCAACCAATCCACCGCAAAGGTTGCTGAAACGTTATGAGCACCAGATCTTTTGAGATACCGACGATCGACATCACGCCGTACGTGAGTAACGGTTACGACCCCGACCGCCGCAGGGTTGCCGACGCCGTAGACGCCGCATGTACTCGGGTCGGCTTCATGCAGATTGTCGGCCACGGCATTCCTCGAGGCGTTCTGAGCGGCCTCGGCGACGCCATCGACGCGTTCTTCGCACTCCCGCTCGAGACCAAAAAGCAGTATTGCATCGTCGGTGCCAACCGCGGCTACACCCCGCCCAAGTCCGAATCCCTCAGCCTCAGCGTCGGAATCGAACCGTCGTCGCGGATGAATGACTTCTTCGAAGCATTCAACGTCGGTGTGGAAGCAGGCTCGTTCGTAGGTCTCGACCTCGACGAGTCGGACTACGGCATCAACGTCTGGCCCACTGAGACCGCTGGGTTCGAGGAGCAGGTCCGGGCCTACTTCGCCGAAGCGGGACGCGTTGCCCGAACTCTGACGACGATTTTCGCCGATGCACTGAGTCTGCCGACAGACTACTTTGACCGCCTCACCGATCACTCGATCGACGTGCTGCGCATGAACAACTATGCCCTCACCGAGGGCATGGCGGCACCAACCGACGACATCACTGGCATGGGTGAGCACACTGACTTCGGCATCGTCACGGTACTCTGGGCCGACCAAGTCGCAGGATTGCAGATTCTCGGCACAGACAATCGGTGGCACAACGCCCAGCCGGCCGATGACGCGCTCCTGGTCAATCTTGGCGACCTGACCGCCAGAATCACCAACGATCGTTGGATGTCGACGCTGCACCGAGTCAAGCCACCTGTAATCGAAGGGATAGTCGCACGCCGTCGATCCGCAGCCTTCTTCCATGACGGCAACGTTGATGCCGTGGTCGAGACCGCGGAGCCATTCCTCGATGCAGACTCGGGCCTTGCGTACGAGCCGATCACGGTACGTGATCACATCAAGGCAAAACTCGCCGGATCACGGCAGGGCAAGGCCAATGCCGGAGCCGTTCGCGAGGCCGCGCGCGTTCTGGCGGCATCTAGTTGATGCCCTGCGGGTGACCACCTGTCGCCATCCGACGCATAGACGGATAGCGTTCAACGCCCACCGACTTGGCCATTCCGAACAACACAACGCTCCCCGGCTCGCAATGAGCCGGGGAGCGTTGTGTTGGTGCTGTGTCAGACCGTCAGGTCCGAACTATCAGGCGTTGCCCGACAGCTTCTCGCGCAGTGCGGCGAGCTGCTCGTCGCTGGCAAGCGAGCCGCCCGACGATGCGGGAGCGCTGCTCGACGAAGCGCTGCGGCTCTCCGACGATGCCGACGAGTAGTCCTGCGGGGCCTTCTCGGCCTCGGCTGCGGCAGCAGCGAACTTCTCGATCTGCGCGGTGTGCATCTTGTGGCGACGCTCGGCCTCGGCGTAGCGGTTCTCCCACTCTTCACGCTGCTTCTCGTAACCGTCGAGCCATTCGTTGGTCTCGGCGTCGAAGCCCTCGGGGAAGATGTAGTTGCCCTGCTCGTCGTAGCTGTCGGCCATGCCGTACTTCGAGGGGTCGAACTCCTCGGTGTAGTCCTCGTTGGCCTGCTTGAGGCTCAGCGAGATACGACGACGCTCGAGGTCGATGTCGATGACCTTGACCATCGCGTCGTCGCCGACGGCGACAACCTGGTCAGGGACCTCGACGTGGCGCTCGGCCAGCTCGGAGATGTGGACGAGGCCCTCGATGCCGTCGTCGACGCGGACGAACGCACCGAACGGAACCAGCTTGGTGACCTTGCCCGGCACGATCTGACCGATCGCGTGGGTCCGGGCGAACTGACGCCACGGGTCTTCCTGAGTTGCCTTGAGCGACAACGACACACGCTCGCGGTCGAGATCGACGTCGAGAACCTCGACCGTGACCTCGTCACCAACGGTGACGACCTCGGACGGATGATCGATGTGCTTCCAGGAGAGCTCGGAAACGTGGACCAGACCGTCGACGCCGCCGAGATCGACGAACGCACCGAAGTTGACGATCGAGGACACGACGCCCTTGCGGACCTGGCCCTTCTGGAGCTGGTGCAGGAACTCGCTGCGGACCTCGGACTGGGTCTGCTCGAGCCATGCACGACGCGACAGCACCACGTTGTTGCGGTTCTTGTCGAGCTCGATGATCTTGGCTTCGATCTCCTTGCCGATGTACGGCTGCAGATCGCGCACACGACGCATCTCCACGAGCGATGCCGGGAGGAAGCCGCGCAGGCCGATGTCCAGGATCAGGCCGCCCTTGACGACCTCGATGACGGTGCCCTTGACGGCCTCGTCCTTTTCCTTGAGCTCCTCGATGGTGCCCCAGGCACGCTCGTACTGCGCGCGCTTCTTGGACAGGATGAGGCGGCCTTCTTTGTCCTCCTTGGTGAGAACAAGGGCCTCGACCTCGTCACCGACGTTGACGACCTCAGAGGGGTCGACGTCGTGCTTGATCGACAGTTCGCGAGAAGGGATCACGCCTTCGGTCTTGTAACCGATGTCGAGCAGAACCTCGTCACGATCGACCTTGACGATGGTCCCTTCGACGATGTCGCCATCGTTGAAGTACTTGATCGTGGAGTCGATGGCTGCGAGGAAGTCCTCAGCCGAGCCGATATCGTTGACGGCTACTTGCGGCGAGGTGATCGTGGGGGACGACATATGTTGAGTTGCTCCGGACAGGTATGTAGTAGGTACAGTTCACATTGTTTGAACAGCGATGTCAGGCGACGCGCGGCTCGATCACAGTGCCACCGAGCTGCGTCCTCCCAGGTCATCACACGAGGGTGACGTCCAGGTGACGACAAGCTGAACTGCGCGAAAGATGCCTCCACGCGCTTTGTCTACCTTACTCTAGCGGCGTTGTGCTGGGCAAATACCACTTCTGAGCGCATCCCGCCACCGCGCAAATGACACGGGCCGGGACACCACGACAGGCGAGGGGTGCAACGTTGGCGCATTCGGTGGAATTCCTCTTCGACGACGAGTCAGAGGTTCGCCTGCGCATGTTCTGGGAAGCCCTCGCGGCGTCGCACCTGCCCAACGCAGGCACGAACCCCTC
Organism: Gordonia sp. 852002-50816_SCH5313054-c; assembly: GCF_001665925.1. Lineage (NCBI taxonomy): Bacteria > Bacillati > Actinomycetota > Actinomycetes > Mycobacteriales > Gordoniaceae > Gordonia > Gordonia sp. 852002-50816_SCH5313054-c. The sequence goes on along the minus strand of NZ_LZTE01000053.1, from coordinate 40,336 downwards.
GCCCACCAACCGCCCGCACGTCACGGCCGTCGCGACGCGACGGATCGACCCGGCCGCCGACCGGGCAGTACGCCAGTGCACCGCAACACTTCCGATCCCGGTCACCGTCGGCGCGCCATTGATCTTCGGCCGTGGCGACCGCCTCGTCGTCGCACTGCTGGTGGTGCCGACCGCCCGCTTGCTGACCGCCCATCTGCAGCTGGTCGAGGCGCTGTCCGGATATGCGTTCACCGCCGACGACGAGCCGGGCGTCTTCTCCCACTCACTCCCGGGCTCCTGGACCCCACACGTCACGATGGCACGCCGTGTGCACTCCGACGTCCTCCCCGACGTCGTGGCCGCGCTCGATCTGCCCCCTCACGGCATTCGCGCCGGTGCTACCGAAGATGGAGGCATTCGCGCGACCATCACCGCGATCCGACGCTGGGACGGCGACAGTCGAACAGATGTCGTCTTCGATGAGCATCCCGACGGTTCGGGTTCGGCCTCATGACTCCCGGCCGGCCGATGGTTCCGCCATCTCTAAACTCAGTCAGGTGATCGGCGACGACGAGACTCCCCACGCGCCGCGACTGCTCGGCCGTATCGATTCGTCGACGAGCGATGCCGCGAGCCGCGCCTGGTGGGATGCAGAGGCGCAGGACTATCACCGCGAACACGGCGGGTTCCTCGGCTCCGACTCCCGTGGCGGCGAGTTCGTGTGGGGACCAGAACGGTTGCGAGAGGCCGACGTTCACCTGCTCGGCGATGTCGCCGGCCGCGACATCCTCGAGATCGGGTGCGGTTCCGCGCCGTGTTCACGGTGGCTCGTCGCCCGAGGTGCGCGCACCGTCGGACTCGATCTGTCGCAGAAGATGCTCGCGCACGGGCTCGCCACCATGAAGCGATTCGACGAACCGCGCGTACCGCTCGTTCAGGCGACCGCGGAGTCGCTGCCCTTTGCCGACGAGAGCTTCGACATCGCGTTCTCGTCGTTTGGCGCAGTGCCTTTCGTCGCCGAACCCGCCCGGGTGATGGCCGAGGCCGCACGCGTCCTGCGGCCGGGCGGCCGCTGGGTCTTCTCGGTGAATCACCCCATGCGCTGGATGTTTCCCGACGATCCAGGGCCCGCCGGGCTGACCGTCACCATGCCGTACTTCAGCAGAACGCCCTATTCCGAGGTCGACGCCGACGGCACGGTGACCTACGTAGAGCATCACCGCACCATCGGCGATCGAGTCCGCGACATCCGCGCTGCCGGACTGATCCTCGACGACATCGTCGAGCCGGAATGGCCGGACGACCTCGAGGATGAGTGGGGTCAGTGGAGTCCGCTTCGGGGACAGTACTTTCCGGGCACCGCGGTGTTCTGTTGCGTCAAACCCAGCTGATCACAGAGCAATTGGTGACAGCGGAATCGATCACAACAGCTTCGACAGAAAGGTCTTGGTCCGCTCGTGCTGCGGATTGGCCAGCACCTCTCGTGGATCGCCCTGTTCGACGACGACGCCACCGTCCATGAACACCAGTTGGTCTGCCACCTCGCGGGCGAAACCCATCTCGTGGGTGACCACGAGCATGGTCATTCCACTTGCCGCGAGTTCGCGCATGACGCCCAGCACCTCACCGACCAGTTCGGGATCGAGCGCCGACGTCGGCTCGTCGAAGAGCATCAGTTTCGGCTCCATCGCCAGTGCTCTGGCAATCGCGACGCGCTGCTGCTGTCCGCCGGAGAGTTGCGACGGATAAGACTGCGCCTTGTCGGCGAGTCCGACGCGCTCCAGCAGGTATTCGGCGCGAGACGTGGCCTCGGCCTTGTTCTTTCGTTTGACCTGCGTCGGCGCCTCGATCACGTTCTCGATTACCGTCCGGTGAGGGAACAGGTTGAAGTGCTGGAACACCATGCCGATGTCACGACGCTGCTTGGCCGCATCCTTCGGACTCATCTCATACAGTTTGCCGCCACGTTCGCGATAACCGATGAGGTCGCCGTCGACGTACAGCCGTCCCGCGTTGACCTCCTCGAGATGGTTGACGCAACGCAGGAATGTCGACTTGCCAGAGCCCGACGGACCGATGATGCACAGGACCTCGCCGCGCTCGACCTCCAACGAAATGCCTTTGAGCACCTGCGTCGTACCGAAGCTCTTACACACCCGGTCGGCCAGCACCATCGGTGTCGCCGACGTCTCTTCGACCACCGTCATGCTCCCCCACCCCCGTGTTGTGGATCGGTCACCTCTGCCTCTGCGGCGAGTGCCTTGAGTTGCTTACCTGTCAGCGCACGTGTCGCACCCCGCGCGTAGTGCCGCTCCAGGTAGTACTGCCCGACCATCAGGATGCTCGTGACCACGAGGTACCAGGTCGACGCGACCATCAGCAGCGGGATCGGCTGGAAGATCACGCCCGAGATGTCACGAGCACGACCGTACAGTTCGAGGCTGAACGGCACCGCCGCCACGAGGCTCGTGGTCTTGAGCATGCTGATGACTTCGTTGCCCGTCGGCGGGATGATCACACGCATCGCCTGCGGGAGCACCGTTCTGCGCATGGTCTGCGACCATGTCATACCCAGCGCCACCGACGCCTCGGTCTGCCCCTCACCCACCGACGACACACCCGCGCGCACGATCTCCGCCATGTAGGCGGCCTCGTTGAGGGCCAGGCCGATGACCGCGAACAGAAATGCAGCATTCAGCGACTGGATATCGAAGTGCGCGAACTGAACTGTGAACGGGATACCCAGGTCGATGCGCTTGTAGATCGAGGGGAACAAGCCCCAGAACACGAGTTGGACGTACACCGGCGTACCGCGGAACACCCATAGATAGACCCACGACGTCGAACGGAGTACCGGATTCGGCGACAGTCGCATGATCGCCAACACGACGCCCAGCACGATCGCGATCACCATCGACAGGACCGTCAGCGCGAGTGTGTACCCGACACCCGACATGATGCGGGTGTCGAACAGGTACTTGGCGTAGGTGTCCCACGCGTAGGCCTTGTTGGTGGCCGCGCCGTAGATGAACAGGGCGACAAGGATGAGCACGATCGCCGCGGCGATCCACTGACCGGGATGTTTGAGCGGTACGGCCTTGATCGGGGTCGGCTCCGCTTTCGCGGAGTCGACCCCGACTCTGCCGTCAGACGGCGTCGACACGGATCAGCTGACCGCGCCGTTGATCACAGATTTCTGGATCGCGCCTGCTTCGACGCCCCAGTTCTCGGCGATCTGCTTGTACTGACCGTTGTCGATGAGGTGCTGAACAGCCTGCTGCAGCGCCTGGGTCAACGACGACCCCTTCTGCACCGGGTAGCCGTAGGGTGCCGAGTCGAATACTCCGCCTGCGGCCTCGAGCTTGCCGTCCGAGCGCTTGATCGCGTAGGCGGTCACGGGCGAATCCGCCGACATCGCATCCACCTTGCCGAGCACGAGAGCGTTGGTCGCTTCGTCCTGGCTGTCGAACTTGACCTTCTCGATGGCAGGCTTACCCGCGTCGGTGCACGCCTTGCTCTTGGCAGGAACCTCGTCGGTGTCCTCGACGGTGGTCGACTGCACCGCGACCCGCTTGCCGCAGGCGTTGTTCGGGTCGATGTTGCCGCCCGCCTGCTGCGCCCACTGCACACCGGCGTTGTAGTAGGTGACGAAGTCGACCTGCTGCTCGCGCTCCTTGCTGTCGGTGAACGACGACATGCCCACGTTGTAGGTGCCCTGCTGGATCGCCGGGATGATCTTGTCGAAGTCGGCTTCCTTGTACTCCGGCTTGAGACCGAGCACTGCGGCGACCGCGTTCATCAGATCCACGTCGTACCCGACGATCTTGCCGGAGGGATCCTTGAACTCGTTGGGGGAATAGGGAACGTTGACACCGACGATGAGCTGGCCCGACTGCCGAATCGGTTCAGGCACAAGCGCGGCGATGGAATCGACCTTGGTCGCCTCGACGGCCTTCGACGAGCTGGCCGCGCCGCCGGCCGACCCCTCGTCGGACTCGTTGTTCGTACATCCGGCGAGTACCAAAGCCAGCACTGCCACCAGTGCGGCGAACAGGCCACCGAATCGCCATGATCGCGCACGTGTCGATCGCTGAAGTCGCATCGAAATCCTTCCCCCGGCACCCCTGTGGGCGCCTCGAGACCACACACCGACACACCGTCGGCACTTCGAAGTAACTTACTGGCTCAGCGTTGAATCCACCCGGTAGTTACGCAGGATTAACTGCGCTCGGCTCGAGGACGCATCCGAGTACCGGTACTGCCGGGCGCTTAGGTCAGACCGGCCCGAGTCGCACGGTCGGGCATGAACACAACGTGTCCGATCAATAAACTTCTCCACGCGAACATTTTCGAGAAAACGTGAATTGATGGATTCAAGATAAAGTTTGCGAAGAGCCCTTCTTCGCATTAGCATTCCGACCGTGATTCGCCCCACTCGGCCATTCTGGGTCGCATTGTCCGGATTTGTTGCGGCACTGTTGGCAGCGACGCTCACGGGTTTCCTCGTGCCTGCAACAGCTTCCGCGAGTCCATTGAAGCCTCCGTCCCAGGACCCCTTCTACGGCACGCAGCGAAGTCTTACCCACGTCGCACCCGGTACGCCACTGAAGACTCGTGTCGTCCAAGTGGCCTACGGCGACAAGAGGTTTCCGGCAGTTGCGACGCAGATCCTGTTCCGCACCACGGATCAATTCGGCAAGCCGACGGCAGCAGTCACCTCGATACTCGAACCGGTGACATCCGGGCCGCGAAAACTGATCTCGTATCACTCCCCCTATGACGCACTCGGGTCACAATGCGATCCCTCGTACGCTCTCCGCGGTGGCAATACCGGCCGCGGACCGGAATTCGACGACATCATCATCGGTTCATTTCTTGCGCAGGGATACACCGTCGTAGTCCCCGACTACGAAGGCTTGAAGATGCGCTGGACGATGGGGCGCGAGTCCGCGCAGACCGCTCTCGACAGCATCCGTACCGCTGAGCGACACCTGCGCCTGCCCTCGTCGACGCCGGTCGGGCTCTTCGGCTACTCGGGCGGATCGGTGCCCACCGGCTTCGGCGCCGACCTGGCCGCGAGCTACGCTCCCGAACTCCACATCGTCGGCGCCGCCGCGGGTGGAGTCCTCGTCCAGCCGTCGCACAACCTGCCCTATGTCAATGGCAGCAAGCAGTGGGCCGGCGTGATCCCCGCGCTCATGAATGTCTACAACGCGACCTTCGACCTCAACATCGGCCAGTACCTGTCCCCCAAGGGAACCCAAACACTCGCGCAGACCCAGGGGCAGTGCCTGATCAACTTCGCGACCAAATATCCGGGACTGACCGACACACAATTGCTGCTACCGCAGTATCCGGGGCTGTTGACCGTCCCGGGGATCCCGCAGGCCTTCAACCAGAACATCATGGGTTGGGTCGGCAAGCCGAGAAATCCGATGTTCCTCGGTGTCGGCAACGTCGACGGAACCGGCGACGGGATCATGATCGACGGCGACGTGCAGGGATTGGCGACGAAGTACTGCCGTGAAGGAGTACCGACGCAGTACAAGACCTATCCCAAGCTCAGTCACTTCGATGCGTTCCTGCCCTGGGCACCCGATGCGGAGAAGTTCCTCGCCGACCGTTTCGCCGGGCGTCCCGCGACCTACTGCTCGGGAATTCCGACCGGCAACACCCTGGGCCCCATCAGCTAGTCAGGACCCATCAGCCCGTTCGGTGCCGCGGTCGATCGCTTCGACGACCGCGGCACCGAACTCTGTCGTGGTTGAGGCCCCGCCGAGATCGGCCGTGCGAATCCCCGCGGCCAGCGTGACGTCGATGGCGTCGTCGATTCTCGCGGCGCAGCGCGTGAGCGCATCGTCGGCTCGCTGATCGCCCCACCATCGGAGCATCATCGCGGTCGAGGCGAGAATGCCGACGGGATCGGCGATTCCGCGCCCGGCGATGTCGGGGGCCGCACCGTGGCTGGCTTGCGCCATGGCCTTGGTCGACGAGCAGTTCACCGAACCCGCCATTCCCAGCGAACCCGCCAACTCGCCCGCGAGATCGGAGAGGATGTCGCCGAAGAGGTTTTCGGTGACCAGCACGTCGAAGTCCGCGGGCCTGCGAACCAGCAGTGCTGCCATCGCGTCGACATGCTGCTCGTCGACGTCGACGTCGGGGAAGTCCACCGCCACCTCGCGGCACGCATCACGGAAGAGGCCGGTCGTGAGTCGTAAAACGTTGGCCTTGTGCACGATGGTGACATGCCGCGAGCGCTGCCTCGCGAGTCGGAATGCCTCTCGAGCGATTCGACGACTCGCCTCACGGGTGACGACTCCGACCGCGAGCGCAATATCGGGTGTCGGCATGAATTCACCACTCCCGACGGCCATGTTCCGGTCTGCGTACAGCCCCTCGGAGTTCTCCCTCGCGATCACCACGTCGATGTCAGGCGCGGTTGCGGCCACGCCGCGATAGGCCCGACACGGCCGAATATTCGCATATAGCCCGAACCGCTTACGGATCACCGCACCAGGCGTCAGCGTCCCACGGAACTCCTCGGGATATCCGGCCGAGTCGTGCGGGCCGAGAATCCACACGTCGAGTTCGTCGAGACCCTCGAGCGTCGATTGCGGTGTCGGCGTGCCGTGCTCGGCTATTGCGTCACGACCGAGAGGCAAAGTCACCCAATCGAATTCGATGTCTTCGCGCGCACCTGCCGCACTCGCCGCGTCGACGGCGATCGGCACGATCTCCGGCCCGATCCCGTCGCCGTCGAGTACACCGATCGCCAGTCGACTGTCCCTACTCATTTCGCAAATATTGCCAGAACGCTTGACAACTCTGCCGAGCCACCTCAGCATAGCTAGAAACCGAATGACATTCGGTTTGGCTTTCAACGCCGCAGGCCAGCCGCCATTCTCTTCGACGACGCTCTCGTAGCGTCGCTCTCGAAAGGCTCCCCATGAGCACTGCAGATCCATCCCGAGTCGGCACTCCACCTGCCGCTGTCGATTCGCAACCACCCGCAGGTATCGATCTCAAACAGGACGCACTCGGCGCACCGTCGATTGCTTTCATGGTGATCGCGGCGGCGGCCCCGCTGACCGTGATGGCGGGCGTCGCGCCCCTGGCACTGGCCATCGGCGGCGTCGGCGCGCCGGTCGCCTATCTCGCCGCCGGCATCAGCTTCGCGGTGTTTGCGGTGGCGTTCATGGCGATGACCAGGGCCACCGGCGGCAAAGGCGCCTTCTACTCCTACATCACTCTTGGCCTCGGGCGGGTCGCCGGACTCGCATCAGGCTTCCTCGCGGTCGTCTCGTACAACGCACTCCAGATCGGCGTGTACGGCCTCCTCGCCGTTCAGACGCACGACGCCATCTCGCGGGTGCTCGGCGTCGACATCCCGTGGCCCGTACTCGCACTCGTCGCGATCGCGATCGTGTGGTTCGTCGGCCGTCGCGGAATCGACGTCGGGGCGCGATTCCTCGGAGTCCTCCTCGCCCTCGAAACCGGCATCCTGCTGGTTCTCGCCGTCGCGATCCTCGTCAAGGGCGGAGCGCACGGTATCGAGTTCTCCACCTTCACTCCCAAGGCGATCTTCGCTCCTGGAATGGCAGGCGTGCTGGCCTTTGCGTTCGCGGCGTTCATGGGATTCGAGTCGACGGCCCTCTATCGCTCCGAGGCTCGCGACCCCGACCGCTCCATCCCCCGCGCCACCTACTGGGCAGTCGGCTTCATGGCCATCTTCTACTGCTTCATCGTCTGGGCGATCGTCCAGGCATTCGGCGCCGCTCACGTGCAGCAGGCCGCGGGCGACGACGTCGCCGACCTCTTCTTCTCCGCCATGACGACGTATGTGGGCAGCTGGGCGACCGACGTGATGTCGCTGCTCATCGTCACGAGTGCACTGGCATCGCAGATCGCGTTCCACAACGCCATCAACCGCTACACCTATGCACTCGCACGCGACGGCGCGCTGCCCCGCATCCTCGATCGCACTCACCCTGTGTACAAATCCCCTTCTCGCGCAGGCAATCTGCAGACCATCCTCGCCGCCGTCGTCATCGCGGCGTTCGGCCTGGCCGGTGCAGATCCGTACTATCAACTCCTGCTGGTCCTCAACACCCCGGGAATCGTGGGAATCATTGCGCTGCAGGTGATCACATCGCTCGCGGTGGTCGCGTACTTCGTGCGCAAGCACTACGTCAGGGCCGAGCGGGTCGGACTGATCGCGGGAGTCCTGAGCACCATCCTTCTCGGCCTCGCATTGCTACTACTCGTGGCAAACATCAAGCTGCTGACCAATATGGGCACCGCTGCCAACGCGGCACTCGTCGGCAGCGTCGGGGTCGTGTTCCTCCTCGGAATCGGTGCGGCACTCTACTTCCGCGCCCGGGTACCACGCACCTATGCCCGCATCGGCGGCCTCTACGACGACCCGCACGCCAGCACCGAACGCTGACACCAGGGACCTGAACACGCAGTGGCACAACTCAATCACGTACCAGACCGCACTCAACGACATACGCAGGGACGACCATGACACAGGGACGACAATGACACAGCGAGCCGACACGGTGATTCTCGCCAAGACCATCCACACACTGACAGGGGAACAGGGCCACAGCGCCGTCGCCATCTCCGACGGGCGGATCTGCGCACTCGGCGATGCGGATTCGCTGGCCACCTATATCTCTGCGTCAACTCAGATCGTGGATCTGGGAGGCGCGACACTCACCCCCGGCCTCATCGACGGACACATCCATCCTGTTCTCGGACTGGACATCTCGGCCGGCGTCGACCTCTCGGGCGTCGACAACCTCGATCAACTCGTCGAGGCTCTGCGGACCGCCCCGGTCGTCGACGGCTGGGTACGGGGCTGGGGCCTCGATCCCAACGCGTTCGGTGGCCGACCCGTCACGTCCGACGTGGTGGTGACGGCGGTGGGACCCGACCTGCCCACCCTGCTCTACCTCTTCGACGGTCATTCAGCACTCGCCACGCCGGCGGCACTGCGCATCGCGGGCGTCGATGGCCCGCGGACATTCAGCGGCAACGCCGAGATCGTCTGCCAGGACGGCATTCCCACGGGCCACCTGCTGGAGTTGGAGGCGGTCAGCGTCGTATCCGCGGTCGTACCGCCCGAGTCGGCACACCAACGCCGACGACGCCTCACCGAACTCCTCGGCTCCATGGCAGCGGCCGGACTGACATCAGCGAACGCCATGGATTTCGAAGGCGACAGCGGCGAGCTCGTCACCGCACTCGAAGCCGACATCGAACTTCCCATGCGGCTCCGCTTCGCTCCGTTCTGCATGCCCGGCACTGACACCGAGCAACTCGATCACATCGTCGAACTGCAGCGTCGCGGTGGCAGGCGGTGGCGTGTCGACGGCGTCAAGTTCATGGTCGACGGCACCATCGACGGTGGCACCGCGTGGCTCGAGACTCCCGACTCCCACGGCGAATCGACCGCACCGCTGTGGCCGGACCCGGCGGAGTACCGACACGCGCTGCGCTACTTGGCACAGCGAGGTGTCCCCACGGTGACCCACGCGATCGGCGACGCCGGAATCCGTTATGCACTCGACAGTCTCGTCGATCTACCCGAACTCCCGTCGGGCGCACGACATCGGATCGAACACATCGAAACACTCCCCGACGACCTCGTCGACCGTTTCGCGCGGCAGGGCGTCGTCGCGAGCATGCAGCCGACCCACTGCACCCACTACACGCGCGCCGACCACTCCGACAACTGGTCGGAGAGACTCGGGACCGAACGTGCCGACCGCGCATTCCGTACGCGCGACATCCGTGACGCGGGAGCGATCCTCGCGTTGGGTTCGGACTGGCCGATCGCACCCTTCGATGCCCGTTCGATCATGGCCGACGCCCAGCTCCGACGCCGCGCGGGACATCTCGACGACGCTCCGATCCTTCCCGGACAGGCACTCACCGCGCGCATGGCGCTCGAGGGCTATACGAGCCACGCCGCACGAGCGCAGGGCGCGAGCGACGCGGGTGCCATCGCGGTGGGCTGTCGCGCTGACCTCACCGCGTTCGCCGTCGATCCGCTCCGGTGCCCGCCCGACGAACTCGCCGACGCCCCGATCGTGCTCACCATGGTCGGAGGCGACGTGGTGCATCGCGCCGACCACGTCGACGCCTGACCCGCCCGAGCGTCGAGGCAACGGCGAGCATCAGGCATACGGCGAGTCACTAGGCTTACGGAATGCCCCGCCCGCGCACACCGATCCTCGATCCGAACACGATTGCCCGAGCGGCACTCGACGCGCTCGACTCCGACGGCTCGTTCACCATGCCCGGGGTTGCGAAGCGCCTCAACGTAGCGGTGTCGTCGCTGTATCACCATGTGGCGAGCCGCGAGCAACTCCTCGAGCTCATCCGCGGGGTGATCGCCGAGGAACTCTCGGTGTCGATCGAGTGGCCGGAGGACTGGCGCGACGTGGTTCGAGAGTGGCTGATCGGCTACCGCGCGGGCTTCGGCGCCCACCCCGAACTGGTGCGGGCACTCACGGCGCAAACGGTTCGCGCACCCGAGGTGCTGCGCGGCTACGACCGATTAGCGCAGAAGCTCGTCGACGCCGGGTTCCCGATCGATCGGGTGCTGCACGTCATCACGTTTCTCGACACCATCGCGCTCGGGTCGGCGCTCGACGTCGGCGCACCCGAGGAGGTGTGGTCGGCCGACGGCGTCGCAGCCGACAGCGCCCTCGGGCGTGCGCTGTCAGCAGCACCGACGGGACGCGTGCGCGCTGACGAAGCGTTCGAGCTGACCGTCGACTTGGCCGTCATCGGCCTCGAGACCGAACTGGCCCGCGTGTCGCAGAACTGACAGCTCTATCGCAGGACTGCGTTCCTCAGTGCGCGGCGTCGTCCCACGAGCGACCGAAGCCGACCGAAACCTCCAGTGGCACAGACAGATCGATAGCATTGCCCATCTCTTCGCGAACGACCTTCTCGGCTTGTTCGCGCTCACCCTCTGCCACTTCGACGACGAGCTCGTCGTGGACCTGGAGCAACATGCGGGAGGCAAGCTTCTCGGCGACGAGTCGCTTGTGCACGTTGATCATGGCGACCTTGATGATGTCGGCAGCCGTGCCCTGGATCGGGGCGTTGAGCGCCATACGCTCTGCCGCCTGACGCCGTTGCCAGTTGTCGCTGTTGAGGTCGGGTAGGTAGCGGCGTCGACCGAAAAGCGTTGCGGTGTACTCGTTTCGGCGTGCCTCGACGACGACGTCATGAAGGTAGTCCCGCACGCCACCGAAGCGGTCGAAGTAGGCCTCCATCTGTTCCTTGGCCTCGTCGCGACTGATCCGCAGCTGCGCCGCGAGCCCGAACGCCGAGAGTCCGTATGCGAGACCGTACGACATCGCTTTGACACGATGCCGCATATCTGTGGTCACTGCGTCGATCGGCACTCCGAAAGCCCGTGACCCGACGAAGTTGTGGAGGTCTTCTCCGGTGTTGAACGCCTCGATGAGGCCCGCGTCGCCAGAGAGGTGAGCCATGATGCGCATTTCGATCTGGCTGTAGTCGGCCGTCATGAGGGTCTCGTACGGCTTGCCGGTGCCACCGGGTCCGTTGTCCGACCCGACGACGAATCCGTGGCGGATCTCGCGGCCGGCTTCGGTACGAACCGGAATGTTCTGCAGGTTGGGTTCGGTCGACGACAGCCGACCCGTCGCCGCGACGGTTTGGTTGAAGGTCGTGTGGATGCGGCCGTCGTCGGCCACCGACTTGAGCAGACCGTCGACGGTCACCTTGAGTCGCGTGGCATCACGGTGCTCGAGGAGATACGCGAGGAACGGATGCTCGGTCTTCTCGTAGAGGGTCTGCAAGGCGTCGGCGTCGGTCGTGTATCCGGTTTTGGTCTTCTTGGTCTTGGGCATGTCGAGCTTGTCGAACAGCACCGTCTGCAACTGCTTGGGCGAGCCGAGGTTGATCTGCTCGCCGATCACCTCGTAGGCGGCCTCCGCGGCCGTCCGTATGCGCTCGGAGAACGTCTCTTCGAGCTGACCGAAGTGCTCGACGTCGACCGCGATCCCCGCTGCCTCGAGGTCGGCGAGCACGAAGAGCAGTGGCAGCTCCATCTCGGTCAGCAGCGGCTTGGAGTCGATGCGGTCCAGCTCGGTGTCGAGGGTGTCGGCGAGCTCGGCGACAGCCCGCGCCTCGAGCATCGCCTGCTCGGCGATCTTGCCCGCGCCCCCGTCGTCGTCGAGGAGCGAGAGCTGCCCGGAGTCGGCGCCATCGTCGGCGCGCAGTTCGCGTCGCAGGTAGCGCAGCGCGAGATCGTCGAGGTTGAAGGTTCGTTGGCCGGGCCGGACGAGGTACGCGGCGAGGGCGGTGTCGCTGGTGACACCGGCGAGCGTCCACCCACGAGACCGCAGCGCGTGGATGGCCCACTTCGTCTCGTGGAGGGCCTTGTCGATGGTCGAGTCGGCAAACCAATCGCCGAGCGCCTTCTCGTCGTCGGGGCCGAGCACCGTGACGTCGACGTAGCCCGACGTACCGTCGGCCGCGGCGATCGCGACGCCCGTCACGTCTGCGCCGACGACCTGGTGCGGAGCGGTGACGGTGAGTCCGCTGCGGCCGGTGCGGGCGTGCGCGTCGAGCCAGTCGCGAACCTCACCTTCGCCGAGGACCGACCCGTCGAGTTCAAACCCTGATTCGGCCTCCGGTTCGACGGAACTGAGCGTCGAGAACAGACGATCGCGCAGGACACGGAACTCGAGGTCGTCGAAGAGTTGGTGGATGCGGTCGCGGTCCCAGCCGACCATCGCCAGTTCGTCGGGCGTGGCAGGCAATTGCATGTCGCGGACGAGCTCGGTGAGCTGGCGATTCGTCTGCACCGAGGCCAGGTGCGCGCGCAATGCGTCGCCGACCTTTCCCTTGACCTCGTCGACGTGATCGATGAGTGAGGCGAGAGAGCCGTACTCTCGAATCCACTTCGACGCCGTCTTCTCCCCCACGCCCGGGATGCCGGGCAGGTTGTCGCTCGGGTCGCCGCGCAGCGCCGCGTAGTCGGGATACTGCGTGGGTGTGAGTCCGTACTTCTTCTCGACCTCTTCGGGGGTGAAGCGGGTCAGCTCCGACACGCCTTTGCGCGGGTACAACACCGTCACCGAGTCGTCGACGAGCTGCAGCGAGTCCCGGTCGCCGGTGACGACGAGAACCTTGTAGCCCTCCGCTTCGGCCTGCGTTGCCAGCGTCGCGATGATGTCGTCGGCCTCGTAGCCCTCGATCGCCATCACGGGGATTCCGAGCGCATCGAGCACCTCTTTGGTCAGATCGACCTGACCGTTGAACTCGTCGGGCGACTTGGATCGCTGTGCCTTGTACTCGGGAAACATCTCCGAGCGGAAGGTCTTGCGCGAGACGTCGAACGCCGCTGCGACGTGCGTCGGTTCCTCGTCGCGGAGCAGGTTGATCAACATGGAGGTGAAGCCGTACACCGCGTTGGTCGTCTGGCCGGTCGCCGTTTTGAAGTTCTCGGCAGGAAGCGCGAAGAACGCCCGATAGGCCAGCGAGTGCCCGTCGAGCAGCATCAACGTCGGTTGACGCTTACCCTTGCCACCCTTCTGACTCGATCGCGACGACGTCGACGGCGCAGCCTTGCCGTCAGCGGGTGTGCCGTCGGAACTCTTCACGGGTGCACTTTGCGCAGGACTCACACCGCCGAGTCTAGTGACGCCCCCCGACACGCCTCATCCCCGGCAACCCATCCCCGGCAACCCCACGGCCCCTCGCGAATCCTCAGCCAGGCGCGCTGCGGTACATCGGCCACACCGTAGGTCCGTTCTCCGGCAACGTCACCTCGGCGGTCACCGTGAAACCGAATCGCTCGTAGAGCGGAATATTCGCCTCGTTGGAGCTCTCCAGATACGCCGGGCCGTCGACCGACTCCATCCCGGTGCGCAACAACGTACTTCCGACGCCGCGCCCCTGCAGTGTGGCGCCGACGAATGCCAGATACCAGTGCGGTTCGCGCGGACGGTATCCCGCGAACATCTCCTCGATCTGTTGGCCGCGACGGTACCGACCGCCCAGCGCCGACAGGAACCGCGGCACCGCCAACAGTTGGCGGCCGCTCGAGGGGTGAAATCCCGGCGGGTCCCACACCGCGGCGCCGACTGCCCGGCCACCGTCACAGCACACGTCGATACGTCCCCGCGACCCGTGACCCGCGGTCAACAATGCGCGATACAGGGCCGCGTACCGGGTGGTGTCGGGTTGCAACCACCGCATCACCGGGTCGTCGGCAAACGCCTCTCCGAGAATCTCGCTGACGAGCTTGTTGTCCGTTGAGCCCTCGATGGCGTAGGCGGTCACCGCGTCAGGCTACGCCGAGATACGCCTCACGCACCGCGTCGTCGACGAGTAGCTCTTTGCCCGGACCCTCTTTCAGGATCGTGCCGGTCTCCAGGATGTAGCCCCGATCGGAGCGGCTCAAGGCCTGCTGCGCATTCTGCTCGACGAGCAGGATCGTGGTTCCCTCCGCGTTGATCTGCGCGATGATCGAGAAGATCTGTTGGATCACCATGGGCGCCAATCCCATTGACGGTTCGTCGAGGAGTAGCAGATTGGGACGCGCCATCAGTCCACGACCGATCGCGAGCATCTGCTGCTCGCCGCCGGACATGGTGCCGCCGTATTGCTTGCGCCGTTCCGCCAACCGCGGAAACAACTCGAAGACCTGGTCGAGGGCCTGACTGTAGGCAGCCTTGGACTCGAATTTCCTTCCATAGCAACCCATGTCGAGATTTTCGAGCACCGTCATTCCCGGGAAGATGTGTCTGCCCTCGGGAACCTGGATGATTCCCCGTGACACACGCTCGTGCGGGGCCAGCTTGGTGATCGACTCGCCATGGAACTTGATGTCGCCCTGACTGAGTTTGAGCAGACCGGAGATACCGCGCATCGTGGTCGATTTTCCCGCGCCGTTGGCTCCGAGGAGAGTCACCAGCTCGCCCTCGTCGACGTGTAGCGAGATGCCGTGCAGCGCTTGGATTCGGCCGTAGTGAATGACGACGTCGGTCATTTCCAGCACCGGTGTCTTGGTGGTCGTCGAGGCCGAATCCTTGCTGAGATCAGGCGATTTGGTCATCGGGAACTCCCAGGTAGGCGGCGACGACCGCGGGATTCTCGCGAACCTCGCGCGGTGAGCCGTCAGCGATCTTGCGGCCGAATTCGAGGACGACGATGCGGTCGGTCACACCCATGACCAAGCGCATGTCGTGCTCGATCAGCAGCACGGTGTAGCCGTCCTCGCGGATCTTCTGGATCAACTCCATCAGCGCCGACTTCTCGCTCGGATTGAAGCCGGCCGCAGGCTCGTCGAGGCACAGCAGCTTGGGTTCGGTGGCCAATGCCCGAGCGATTTCGAGACGACGCTGATCTCCGTACGGGAGATTCGACGCCTTCTCCGCCGCGCGGGCACCGATACCGACGAACTCGAGCAGCGCCATCCCGCGGTCGACGGCGTCGTGTTCTTCGCGGTACAGCCGCGGCGTGCGCATGATTGCTCCGAAGACCGACGTCTTGTGTCGGGCATCGGTGCCGACGGAGACGTTCTCCAGGGCGGTCATCTCACCCCAGAGCCGCACGTTCTGGAAGGTACGCGCGATCCCCTTGCGAGTGATCTTGTGCTGCGACATCTTGCCGAGCGGCGCACCGTCGAAGACCACCGTTCCACGCGTCGGACGATAGACGCCCGTAATCGCGTTGAAGCACGTGGTCTTGCCCGCGCCATTGGGTCCGATCAGGCCGAGGATCTCGCCGCGCTTGATGTCGAACGTGACGTCGTCAAGTGCAGCCAGGCCACCGAATTCGACGGTCAAACCGGTGACCTTCAGTAGCGGTTCACCCTCGGCAGTTTCGATGTTCCGTTGCGGCGCAACGGCTTCGGCGACAGCTTCTGGATCAGCGAGTTGCGGATCGACCGCTGCCGGGTCGACGACGGCCGTCGACTCGGGGTCGGCGAGCACCTCCTCGACCTGTTCGACGTTATCTTGCCCGGTCTGCGCCTTGCTGATGTCGACACGCGGAGTGGTGTCGTCGGCGCGATCGTCCGCGGCGTCGTCAGGTGTCCTGTGCGTCATGCGTGCGCCTCCTCACTTCCCGACGGTAGCGGGTTGGGGTTACGACGGACAGCGGCATAAACCTTCCGACCGAAGGTCAACAGTCGCGCTCGTGCCGGGAACAGGCCTTGCGGCCGGAAGATCATCAGCACCACGAGGGCGATGCCGAAGAACAGGTACTTGAACTCGCTGAGCGACTGCCCGCCCACCTCGATGCCCTGCACCCGCGCAGGCAGGTAGACGATGATGAACGCGCCGGCGATCACGCCGAGCTTGTTGCCCTGTCCGCCGAGCACGACGGCACAGAGAAAAAGCATCGAGTTGATGACCGTGAACGCCTTGGGATCGACGTACTGCACCTGGCCCGCGTAGACGGCGCCCGACAGCCCGCCGATACCCGCGCCGATCACGAACGCCCACAGCTTGTACTTGAACGTGGGCACGCCCATGATCTCGGCAGCGTCCTCGTCTTCACGAATCGCCACCCACGAGCGTCCGACGCGGCTGCGTTCCAGATTGCCGATGATGATCAGTACGAGGATGACTGCGACGATTCCCAGCCAGTACCACCAGACACCGTAGTTCGTGGTCGGGCTGTTGTTACCGACGGAGAACACGCCGTCGGGATGCGCGTCGGACCGCCCGAGCTCGGGGAACAGGACACCCTGCAGTCCCGACGCACCGTTGGTGATGTCTGTGAGGTTGTCGGCGAGCAGACGCACGATCTCGCCGAATCCCAGGGTGACGATCGCCAGGTAGTCGCCTCGGACGCGCAGCGTCGGGGTACCGAGGACCAACCCCGTGAGTCCGGTGATGATGATCGCGAGCGGAACGCAGGCGAGCCACGCCCACGGCCCCGAGAAGAACCCGTGATCTTCGCTGTTCCACAACGGACTCGCCGGACTCGTCAGCAATGCGACGACGTAGGCGCCCACCGCGTAGAAGCCGACGTAGCCGAGGTCGAGGAGACCCGTCTGGCCGACCACGACGTTGAGTCCGATGGCAATCAATGCCGTCATGGCGAACGTCGCCATGACCACACCGAAGTTGGTTGCCGTCGTCGTGATCAGTGGCGGTTTGATGACCGGAAGCAGCGCGAGAAGAATGATGAGGGGGACGCCGAGTAGCCACTGCTGCACGCGAGGCAGGCTGTCCCACCAGGTGCGGATACGGTCGCCGAGACCGCGCGGCGGCGGCGTGGTCAGTTGCGTCGAAGACACTTTCGCCGACGCCACCTTGTCTGACGCCACGCTGTCTGACGCCTCATTGTCTGATGTCGTCATACCCGCGCCTTCCCCAGCTTCTCACCGAGTATTCCGGTTGGACGGAACATCAATACGAGGATCAGGAGAACGAACGCGACGACGTCCTTCCATTGATTTCCGAAGAGCACGGAACCGTAGTTCTCCATTACACCGAGCAGCAAGCCTCCCAAGAGCGCGCCACGAACGTTGCCGATTCCGCCGAGCACCGCGGCGCAGAACGCCTTGATCCCGAGAATGAAGCCGCCGTTGTAGACGATGTTGGTAGGTACACGCAGCGTGTAGAGCAGCGCCGCAGCGCCTGCCAGCAGACCACCGATGAGGAAGGTGACCAGGATGATGCGATCGCGGGAGACACCCATCAGCAGCGCGGCATCGGGATCCTGTGCCACCGAACGGATTCCACGTCCCAGACGTGTCTTGTTGATCATGAAGTCGACGCCGAGCGCCAGCACCAACGCAGAGCCGATGATCACCACCGTCATGTTGAATACCGGGGCGCCGAAGATCGTGAACTCCTTCACGGGCTCCACGAGGCGAATCGTCGGTTGTGCCGTGGAGCCGCCGAGTGGCGGGTCGACCGGGAACTTCGGCAGCACGTAATGCACGAATTCCTGCAGTACGAACGACATTCCGATCGCGGTGATGAGGAACGCGAGCGGCTTCGCGCCGCGTCGACGTAGGGGCCGATACGCGACGAACTCCAGTCCGACCGCCGCTCCGCCCGCCACGATCATGCCGCACAGGCCCGCGAGCACGAGATAGACGACCGTCATGACCGTTCCCTCGGAGTACGTGTTGCCCGACGGCGTGAAGCCCAACAACAGCAGTCCGATGTAGGTGCCGAACATGCCGAGCATGAAAACCTCGGAATGAGCGAAGTTGATCAGTCGGAGCACGCCATAGACGAGTGTGTATCCCACCGCGACAAGCGCGTACACCGATCCGTAGGTCAGCCCCTCGATGGTCAGGCCCCAGAAGCCGTCGAACAGTGCGTGATAGTCGAACCCGATGGTGGATGCCACTGCGGTCGACGTCTGTGCCACCAGAAGTGTGGTGGTCATACGATCCCCTCAATCGTCGAAAAATCGCAGACACGAACCGCGCCCGGCCGCCGTGATCGACGGCCGGGCGCGGTGGTGTCGTACTTACTTGACCTCGTATACCCAGATCAGTGATGTGGTGAGTTCACCCTTCGGTGTCCACGAGTACTTACGGGCAAGACCGGTGCCGTTGTACTTGCTGATGTACTCGAGCAACTTGGGACGGGTGTTGTTGCCCTCCTCGATGCCCTTCATCATGATCGTCGCGATGTCGTACGCCTCAACCGAGTACACGCCCGGCGGCTGGTTGAACGCAGCCTTGTAGTCCGAAGCGAACTTGTCGGGAGCGGGACCACACGGGCACGAGAGCAATGCGCCCTTGGCGGAATCGCCGGCCTGCGCGGTGAACTGCGGATCGTTCGCACCATCACCCGAGACGAACAGAACATTCGAGTCGGCCGACTTGAGCTGCTGCGCGAGCGGCGCGGCCTCCGCGTAGTAGCCCGCGTAGAAGACTGCATCCGGCTGTGCCGCAGTGACTTTCGAGATGATCGCGGAGAAGTCGCGCTCACCCTTCTTGACGTCGCCCGAGCAGTCGGCGTCAGCGGCGGAGCCGAGTGCGCCGGTGACGGCCTTGGCCAAGCCGGCGCCGTAGTCGGTGTCGTCCTTGATGACGCAGACCTTCTTTTTGCCCTTTGCCCCGGTCAGGTACTTCGCGACGGCGGGGCCCTGAATGTCGTCGTTGGCGAGGCCGCGATAGAAGGTCTTCCACCCGTTGTCTGTGAGCGTCGGGTTGGTGGCCGAAGCGGTCACCGAGACGAGTCCTGCCTGGTTGAAGATGCCGCCGGTCGCCTTGGTCTCACCGGAGAACGCCGGACCGATCAATCCGATGATCGAGTCGTCGTTGGTGATGGTCGGTGCAACCTGTGTTGCCTTCTGCGGGTCACCTTCGGTGTCGAAACGCTTGAGGGTGATCTTGCAGTCGGGATTCGCTTTGTTGTGCTGGTCGACGGCGAGCTGCGCGCCGTCGACGATGTTGATACCGAGTGCCGCGTCGGCGCCGGTCAATGCTCCCGCCATTGCAATGGTCGCCGGGTCGCACTTCTTTCCGCTCGGCGAGGCCGGATCGAGAGCTTCCGCGTCCGATGCCTTCGGCTGTTCCTTGCCCTCCGTATCGATCTGGGCGAGAGCCGAAATGGTGAGCCCCGACCCCGCTGATGCCGACCCACTCGATGACGAATCCGAGTCAGTGGACTTACTGCTACATGCCGAAACGGCGAGCACAGCGGCCAGCGTCGCCCCTAGCGCTGCGGTCGTCACGCGACGATGCATCTTTACTACCTCTCGTCCAGCCACCCGACCCCCTGTGGCCGGGAGGTCTACTGAGGAGACCTTGAGAAAACATAGACCGAGATACGAGTTTGCGTGGGGCAATGAAAGAGAAATCCGCTAGTCACCGTCGACGCGTTTTCACAGATTTAACGCGGCCGACTCAGGGGTCAGTCTGTGGGTCCCAACGTTTCGACGACGACCTGCGCGACGGCCTTCATCGTGGTACGACGATCCATCGCCGCGCGCTGAATCCACTTGAACGCCTCTGGTTCTGACAACGACTGCTTCTCCATGAGCAATCCCTTTGCGCGCTCGACCAGCTTGCGTGTTTCGAGCCGGTCCTGCATTGTCGCAACTTCTTTTTCAAGCATCTTCAGTTCGTGATAGCGACTGACCGCAACCTCGATGGCGGGAACGAGATCGGCTTTGGAGAACGGTTTCACCAAGTACGCCATTGCGCCGGCATCCCGAGCTCTCTCGATGAAGTCGCGCTGACTGAAGGCCGTCAACATCACCACGGGCGCCAACCGCTTGTGTGCGATCTCGGTGGCGGCGTCGATCCCGTCGCGTACCGGCATCTTGATGTCCATGATGACGAGATCGGGCGAGAGCTTCTCGGTGAGATCGACGGCCGCCTGCCCGTTGGGCGCCTCGCCCACCACGTCGTAGCCCTCCTCGCGGAGCATCTCGATGAGATCCATCCGGATCAGCGAGTCGTCCTCGGCGACGAGCACCTTGTGTGCAGTCTGCTTGTCCTCGGCCTGGGCCGGAACATTCTCCACCACAGTCACCAATCCCTCCTCCACATCGAGTTGACCAGAGCGGTCACAACCGGCCGCACCCACTCGCTCACGACCAGCACCAATGCTCCGAAGAGTACCGGCTCACGCGGCTTCCGGCCGATCATCTACAGTTGTCTGTTGCAGCCGCTCGCGGCGGCAGATGCCCTCGTAGCCCAATTGGCAGAGGCAACGGATTCAAAACCCGTCCAGTGTGAGTTCGAGTCTCACCGAGGGCACCACGAAACCCCTGTTCAGCAGGGGTTTTCTGCCATCTGAGTGTCGTCCAACTGTGTCAATACCACCCGTGCTACCCACGCGGCACGGCACCGCACGGATTGTCGGACTCAGCTGCCAGAATCCAACGCATGGAACCAGTGCAAGTTCAAGTCTTGAGCGAAACCGCGTGGTGGCTCGCATGGCTACCTGTCCTCGGCTCTCTACTCGTTGCTATCGGTGCGGTGGTCGGCGTAGTCGTCAACAACAGCACAAATCGATTAGCGATCGCCAAGGCTGACGCTCGCGCCGAGTACGACCGGGAGGAAGCTCGATCCCGTGACCACGATGCGTGGCGAAAACAGATCGTCCTGGAAACCGTTGCGGAACTACTTGTCCTGTCAAACGAAGTCTGCCAACGAATTTGGCGGCACGACAGTTGGACCGTCCACGAAATGGCTGATGTCAACGACGAGTTAAGTGTGCGAGTTAGCAACGGCCGAACACTGCTAGGCAGGCTATTCCTTGTGAGTAATGGTCTGGCGGACGATGCAACTAGATTGATCGACGCACTTCACGAAGGGCTCGATGAAGCCACATCACAGCGCAGCGGCGAGCTTGGACGAACTATGACGGCCGAGGAACGCACCGAGGCGGAGGCATCCTATAGAGCAGCTATGGACTCGGTCTATAGAGCTGAGATGAATCTGATGGGGTCTACCCGTTCGGAGATTGGCATTGATCTAGCTCCGCCGGTCAAACCGCCTAGCGACTGAATAGCTGCACGACGTTCCGCTCGGACACCGTTGGCGCAGGAGCCGGGGCGGGTTCAAGCGGGGGACTTCAGCGCGCCTCCGTTTTCGCTCGGTATCCAGTCGCCGTAGGTGTCAGCGAATATTGCGCATGGCCGAGCCACTGCGAAACCTGCATAAAGTGGACGCCCGCCGACAACTGCATGGTGGCGAACGTGTGGCGGCTATAGTCGTGCAGCCTGATGCCTCGTTGGACTGGCTGGCCGTTGCGGGCGGGGCAGCGTACTGGCGGACCGACCTCAACCAGCGCCGGAGCCAAAATCGTCTCGAACCTCGTCCCCATCTCGGGAGGCTGAGACCAGTCCAACTCAGCTACGGTGCGCTCGCCTTTCATCCGCCGTCCACCGCTCTCTAGCGAGGCCCGCAAAGGCGCTGTCAACTCGGCGGCGCGGGGATGCTCGGCAACGTAGACGCACATCCCTTCGGCCATCCACGGCGGCAAAGGTACGAACAACGCACCTTGCGACTCCTGGGCGTGCTCGTCACCCACTGACCACCCTTACGGTCCTTGGTTCGGCGGACATGCACCGTGCAGAGAGTGCGTCCTCACCGAGACCCCCTCATCGACCTGTCCTGCTCCGGTGAGGCGGGGGTACTCGCTACGGCGATCGATTGGCAGCCCAGAATGCCGGACGCGACGCCTTAGCGGCGTTGATAACCGCCGGGGCATCGTCGCGAGTCTGCGCGATGCGGCGGCAGAATCGAAGCCATAGCGCGTAGCGGACAAGGCCGACAACGGCAAGAACCAAACAGAGGAAAGCGTAATCGAGCACGGCAACTCCAGCGGTCGCACGCACCGCGAGTCGCAGGTACTCGATCGGCTCTGAGTGTCGGCCCCTACGACGCCGGGACGCTGGCGGCCCGAGATCGTGCGCACCCCGGGCGATCTATCCATCTTGCAGGAGCCGCACTTAGACCATACGACATCTACTCGGTTGGCGGACCGCCTGCCGAGTAGCCTGGCGCCGTCTCCAGACCGGCCGCGAACTTCAGCACCGATTCCAAGCGAAGGCTGCGCTGACCACGCTCGACCCAACCGAGATACGTGAGGTGGATGCCGGTCTTCTCGGCATCCTGCTCTTGGCCCAGCCCAAGCTCGGTCCGACGTGCGGGCACACGCTCACAGAACGTCGCACGGGTGGCGTATCGGGACGGCTTGACGTCGGCGGACACGCCAACCAAAGCTCGTCCCCACCGAACTGGACGTGAAATTGCCTGCGGAAGTCTGTTCACGCCGTGGAACTTGCGGACGCTCACCAAACGATCCGCGAGACGATGCCGGGCACTGCCGAGCGATACCGCACTGCCCGCCGCCTTATGCCCCGCCCGCGAGTCACCACCACCCCGGCAACATCCCGGCGCTCGCGGGTCATCAGGTCGTGATCCAGCAGTAGTCGCTACTGAGCAATAGGTGGGGGTTTATGCGGTCCCGAATCGATTCCAAACAATCAGCCTCGTCTGCACTGGTCACCAAGTCACCCGAAACGCACATCGCAGGTTTTTCAAAACCCGTCCAGTGTGAGTTCGAGTCTCACCGAGGGCACCACGAAACCCCTGTTCAGCAGGGGTTTATTGGTTTCTGTCGCTGGTCTCATTGCTGTTCGGCAGCATCCGGCACCTTGGTCGCTGCCTGGTCCAGATCCTCGAGCACCTGATTGAGGCGCGACGCTGCCACGATCGCCTCGCCGCGAGGAGTATCCGGCTCCACGTTCAGCTTGGCGAGTAGTGAGATGACGGGGATGCGGGCGGGGTCGACGGCCGACTCCGCTTCGCCACTGAGCGCTGCTCGAGTCATCTTGACCCGCTCACGGATTCGGTCCAGTGCCTCGCGGATATCGGTGGCGTCGGTACCTGTGAAGACCTGTGGTGGCTCGGACCCGGAGACAACGATGGCCGCGATCAACAGCGAGTGTGCGCAATGATGAATCGCCACGATCGGTTGTCGGACTGCCGCGGTTGATGACCGTGGCTCCAGAAGTGCGACAGCTCGTGTTGACGAACAGGCGGATTCGACGTTGACCTTGGCTTGCTCGAGGCGTCGAGTGGCCTCGGTGATCTGATGACGCTCCCCCGCAGTGGTGAGTCCGGTGGCAACACAGACGAGGGCGTCGTCCAGGGCGTCGAAGTACTTGGCGATGGAATCGATGAGCATGGGCCGCGAATTGGTCGAGAGAATCAAGTAGGCGCAGACCACCCCGATCAGCGATCCCGCCACGGTCTCCTCGACGCGAACGACGAGCAGTCGCATGTCGAAGACGCCGAGCAGATCGAACAGCGCAGCGACCATCACGGTGATGAACGCCACCAGGTAGGTGTACTGAACCGGGCCGAAATAGCTTGCGAGGAAGACGCAGAGCACGCCGAGGATCAGTTCGGGGATCACGTGATGGTTCGCGACCACCACCACGAGCGCCCCGATCACGACTCCCAGCACGGTGCCGACGATCCGGTCCATCGCGCGAGTTAGCACGGCCGCACGCGTGCTGGCCTTGATGAAGACGATGAACGCGGTCAGAACGGCCCAGTACCAGCGGGAAGCGGAAATAGCCTCGCCTACGACGGAAGCCAGTGCGGTGGCGAACATCACCTGAACAGCCAGCCGCGACGTAGGCTCCCAGTTGCGCCAGTGCTGCAGTTTCCAGGGCGGTGCCGAGATGCAGAGGGAGGCCGGCCCGAGACGTGGACGGTGGCGCTCGCGATGACCGTCGGCAGGGTCGGAGGGGTCGGCAGGGGGCATCGCCTCGGAGTCGCGCACCGAAGCGGTCAGTTCATTGAGCGCATGCCACGTACGTACGCAGCGCGAGATCTCCAGCGTGGCCAGTCCCCCCTCCTCGCTGAGGTCGACGAGGGACTCGGTTCGTTTCGCCCGACGTGCCGCGACGCGGCTTGCTTCGACGTCGACATCCTTGCCCAGAACGGTGTGCAGATCGGTGATCGCGTTGACGAGCAATGTGTTTCGTGGGAGTGCGCCGTCGTCTGACTGCGACGCGTCGCCGAACCTGTCGGCAACGAGCTGACTGCACACCTGCTCCACCGAGATCTGCGCATCCACTACAAGGTCGGCGAGAGTCTGTGGTTCGCAATCGAGGTAGCGATGCGTGTCGAACCGTGACTGCCAGTCGTCGATCGCGAGGGACATTCCACCGAGCCGGGCGAGGTCGCGCTCGATGCGCGGGCGGCCGGTGGCGCGCTGTGCGGCGAGTAGGGCGGTGTCAGCCGCGATGCGAAACTCCTTGAGCAGCAACGTGATCTGACGCCGCGGCCGCTGACGAAGCGCCACCGCACGCAGAAGCACTCCGGTGCCCATGGTGAGGCCGACCACCAGCCACAGGACGGGCAGCTGACCGTGATCCAGGCGTAACAGCAGAGTGAGGAAGTACGGAAAGAAGGCCGCGAATCCCAGCGCTCCACCCCGAGGACCGAATCGTCGAACCCACACGGCGATTCCCGACACCGCGACGAACACCGAGACCGCCGCGAATCGGTACGGCTCGAGCAGCGCGGCGAGCGTCGCAGAGAGCAGCGCGACGATGAGCTGGAGGCTCGCGGTGACGAGCCGCGCCCGGGGAGTGGGGTCCTTGGTGGAGTTGGTGCACACCAAAGCGGTGATGATGGGGACGACGAGCATCGACTGGTCCGCGTGGCCCGTGGCGACCAGAACCCAGGTGGCGCCGGTCGACAACGCAACCGCGGAGGTGACCAGAGTCGCGTCGTGCAGCCGCTGCCGTCCGGGATCTGCCGCGTCGGCCAGTCGCAGCAGATGCCGCGGATTCCAGATCTGTACCGGTTGCGGTAGCCGGTGGAGGAACGTCGACACGCCACTCAGTGTCGTGCACGCGCCCGAAATAGGCCTCGATCCGCCCAATAACGGGCGCTAACTTGCGAGCCATCATCCCGGCGAACGAGATCAGCTTTGAGATGGGCTGCATGAATGGGACTGTGTGTCCCGGGCCATCGCTCTGCTGAGAGTCTGTCTAATGGGATCAGTTCATGCTCACCGGAAACGTGGGTGGCCGCGCAACGTCAGAGAGGCACCGCAGTGCGAATTGTCGTCGGAGTCATATTCGTCCTCACCGCGATACTGATAGCCGTTACGTGGTTTCGGATTCGACGCGACGCCCGACATTCCACGCACGGGCTGTGGCTGATGGCGAGCCTCACCATGATCTGGATCTCGGCGACGGCGATCGCGGTGATCATCGCTCCCGAGGGTTCATTCTCCCTGTTGGTCGCGGTGTTGCCGGTGCTCGTCGTGATTCTGGGCTTGGCCGCGAGCGCACTACTGCTGGCAGCCAATACGCCCATCGTGGTCCGCCGCGAGGGATTGCGCATGGCCACGTTGGTCCCGGCCGCCCTCGGATTGGCCATCATCGCGACCCTGGCTCTTGTGTGGTGGTGGATGTTTTCCGCCATCTACGGTGACTGGCAGCTGGTTGTCGTACCGCTGGGCATCATTCCCGGGGCAATCATCGTCGCCGAACTGATGGCGTACACGACCTACGCGGTCGTATATCCGAGGGTGAATGGGCGTATCACTGACAGCGAAGTGATCGTCGTACTGGGTGCAGGGCTCAACGGCGATCGCGTTACCCCGCTTCTGGCGAGCCGGCTCGACCGAGCGGTACGCGTCTACGACGATCTGGTCGCGGCAGGCCGTCAGCCATGGATCGTGGTGTCCGGAGGCAGGGGCAACGACGAGGTGGTCAGCGAGGCATCTGCCATGGCCCGGTACCTCGCTGAGGAAACTCACGTACCGGCCGACGCGGTACTCCTCGAGGACGCATCGACCAACACCCGCGAGAACTTGGAGAATTCGCTACAGCTGTTGGCCGATCAGGGAATCAACTCCGCCCAGATGATCGTCGTGACGAACAATTTCCACGTACTGCGTAGCGCATCGCTGAGCCGTGAGTTGGGCATTCCAGGGGCGATCGTCGTCGGCTCCCCCACCGCCTGGTACTACCTGCCGTCGGGATTCCTCCGGGAATTTGCCGCAACCGTCGTGCACTACCGCAAACAGAATGTGCTCACCTAGGCCGTCATCTCCGGGTTGTGGATAGCCCTGGCTGCCGTCGCACTGATCATCAGCGCGCGTGAAGAATTCGTCGACGACGCACCGGTGCCACCGGCCGCACAGGAGTTCGTGCGGGCCGTCGGCTGACTCGCGCCTCAGCGCCCACCGCCGTCAACGAGTTCCGAACTGTCTCGACGTCAGATCAGTTCACCTGAGTTCCGACGACGCCCCGCGGCAAAAGCGACTTTCCCGGCGCTCGTGCCGTAGCCTCGCAATGTGACCCACAACACGGCGATGCTGTAGATGTCCGATTCTTCCGCGGGTTCCCGCGGGATCAGTCGGCGTCAGTTGTTAGGGGCGTCTGGTCTTGCCACAGTGGTTCTCGCGTTGTCGCGCACACCCGCGGCGCGCGCCGCGCCATCCCCGCCCGACGGCTATCTGGACATGCCGCCCATCGCGAGACAGATACTCGGGGGGGCTGCGCATAGCGTCGCGCGATGCGCTCCGTGGCGTGTCGGTCATGGTGATGCCAGGTGACGACCGGTACTCGAAGCAGCAGGGTGTCACCGGGCGCGGCCCCGGTGCGATGTCTGATGGTGCGGCCGACGAATTCGTCGGCCTGGTGGACCGCTTTCTACCGCAGGGCGACCAGCTTCTCCGGCCACTGGCAGTGGCACTGTCGGTGACGCTCACCGACCTGGCCGTCACGCCGCTGCAGCTTCCCGACGACAAGGTGGCCTCGGCAGTCGACCGCGCGCTCGGCGTCAGCGACAACGACCGCACCTTTCCGCTGTCCCTGATCGCCGGGTTGGTCATGGATGTCGCAGCGCTACTCGTCGGCGCACCGCTTGCGGGTCCGTTTGCCTCACCCTTCGCCAACGCCAACTTTCAGACGAAAGCCCGTGCGTTCGAGTTGGTCGAACAACCTGCTGCCGATCTACTCGCCGTCTTCGACAATGCGCTACCGCAACCGCTGCGCGGGTCCGGCGCGGGCCTGTTGCGCTTCGTCGGGGGCATCCTGCTCGACGGTTCGGCGTTCACCGTGTGGAGCGAGCATCGGCTCTACGACTACACCGCACGGCGTCTCTCGGCGTCCTGTCAGTTGGAACATCACCGGATACCGGCCCAACGGGCTCGTAGACGGCCACGACGATTTCATCGGCTATTACAAGGGATTCGAGGAGTTCTGAGTGCGTGACGTCATTGTGATCGGCGCTGGTGGGGGTGGCCCGGTGGTCGCCGCCGAACTCGCCGGACAGGGCCTCGACGTGTTGCTGCTCGAAGGTGGTCCGCGCCACGCGAACCCCGCCAAACAGTGGTCGCATCTCGAGTTCGACGCCAACGACCCCACAGCCGGTTTCCTCCGCTTCGGACCGGGCGACCGGTCCACACCGTACTGGCACCGCGAATGGGCACAGAACAGCTTCGTCTGGGAATTGGGTGGGGTGGGCGGCACCACTCAACACTTCTTCGGCAACAGTCCGCGACCGTATCCCGGCGTGTTCGCCGGCTACCGCGGTGCCGACGCCGCCCTGTACGACACCGCGCATCGCTTCCCCTTCACCTACCGCGAACTCGTTCCGTATCTCGAGTGGGTGGAAGCGAGCCTGCCGGTCAAGCCTGCCCCGATGGGGACCAAAGAGGCGCTCTTCTTCCGAGGCTGCGAAGGCTTGGGATTGCCGCTGCAACGATCACGGGACACGACCCGCGCAGCTTTTCGACCGCAGCCGAACTGTATTTTGCATCCAGGCGGAAATGCCGGCCGCACAACAGATTCCAACCTTCTCGCCTACCCGCAGGCAACGGGTTGCACCTTCTGCGGCCACTGTTTTCAGGGTTGCTACCAACCAGCGCGCGCACCACGGAACCTCTTCGCCCGCCGATCGACCGACAACAGTTACGTTCCGCTCGGCCTTGCCGCTGATGCGGTTCGTCGCGGCGGCAAGGCCATGGAACTGCGCGCGGAGTCGTTCGTCGAGCAAATTCACACAGAGGAACGCCGCGGACGCGTCCGCGCCACCGGAGTGACATGGCGAGACAACGTCACCGGGGTGCGACATCGTGAAGACGCCCAGGTCGTGGTGATGGCCGGCGGCGCTACAGAGAGCCCGCGGCTGTGGTTCAACAGTGGATTGCCGAACCCGAACGGCTGGGTCGGTCGCGGACACACCGACCACTGGTTCGACTGGGTGGTAGGTCTTTTCGATGAGGACACCGGCAACACGCGGGGTGCCAATTCTTGTGCACGGGTCGAGTTCCCCGGATATGGATGCTTGGAGAACTCCGGAGTCACCCCGGCGATCCAGGCGTTCACGATGACGTTGTCCAACAGCGGTATTCGCGGCCAGTACACCAACGGCCGCGGGATGCGGGGCGCATGGGACGGCCCCACCGGACGACTGGCCGGGGACGAACTCCGCGACTTCATGGCCCACGGAATCGACCGGATGCTGAACGTCTTGTGCATCACCGACGACCACGTCGAGCCCGAATGTCGAATAGTGCCTTCACTTTTCCCGGCTGACTCCCACGGTGCTGTCGCGAAAGTCGACATCGACATTCGCAAGCGGTCGGCCCCGACCCGACGCAACCGCGAGTACATCACGACGAAGGCGGCGCAACTCCTCCGGAAAGCCGGCGCGCGAAAGGTATATCGGCTGGACTGGGCTCCCCTGCTCCTCCACGTGCACTCGTCGATGCGCATGGGCGAGTCGGCCCGCAATTCCGTGACGCGCCCCAGCGGTGAGGCGCGATTCGTCGACCGAATTTTCATCGCGGACAACTCGGTTCTCGCCAACTCACTCGGCGGACCCAACCCCACCCTGACCACCCAGGCGCTCGCCACCCGCACCGCGGAGAAGATCATGGCTACCTACTTCGGAGGCGACCCCTGGGTGGCCACCGGCGAACCGGTCGCGACCACCGACGATCGGATCACCAAGCGGATGATCGAACTCGGGCTCTGACCCCTACAGTTCCGTCTCGATCGGAGCGGGCGTCGCGGCCACGTCGGCAAGCACCTCGACGTTGTGCGCCACACCCCGGCTCTCCCGAGCGGCGATCCGGGTGACGGCGCTATCAAGGACGCCGACGACGCCCGTCGGATCGAAGACGGCCAAGCACTGGCGTGCGACCACCAGGTCGCGCGCGAGAATGGTAGGGCCACGGGCGAACCCGGGCTCGACTGCCAACAGCAACGCGAACCGCCACGCACTGTCGCGGAGGACCTTGATCGCCTCATTGATCGCAAAGATCTGATTCTGCTTGAGGACGGTATAGATCTCGGCCAGCGCGGGCGAAAGTTCGTTGATGTCGTCGACAACACCATTGACCTGGCTCGCAAGCACCGCGTTGATCGTCGTGAAATCGCGCTCGATATCCCGAAGCCCGCGTCGGCCGGCGACCTCGACCGCCGCGATTCCCAAGTCCAACACGATATGTGCAGTGATCCCGGCGAGCATGTGCTGCACCATGATCGGCGCGGGATCGGGTGCATGGTCGAACGTGATGCGCCAGGAGCGAGTTGGCTTCGAGAAGGTGCCGGGATGGTGATAGCCGTTGAAAGCCTCAAAGTATCGGGCGGCGAAAGCGACATCGAGACGCTCCATCCGCGGGCCGTCGTCGAAATACCCGCGCTCTATGGCAGCACCCACGGCAAGAGTGATGCGCTTGTAGAGCGCAGCGAAGTAGCCGAGACGACTCGGTGTGCTCACCGACCACGAAATGATGTCGTCGAGGGCAGCCACCACGTCGTCGATGGTGGTCACGGGCGGGACCGGCGAAGGAGCCGGCACAACCTGGCCGCGCGAACGATTCATAACGCCCTCCACTGCCTTGACCTGCGACGATACCGGATCTGAGCCTCTCCGGCAAACACGACATGTCGCCCAAGCCGCGCGTCTGATAGTCTCGCCGTGTCCATTCCGATATCAAAGCGTTACCAACCCCAGAGCGGACGTATAGCAGTGCCTCACCACCGATTGACCGACCGTGACTCGATCCCGAACGCGACGCGTGCGGTCTTTGACTCGCCACCTCGCGCCAGCCGTGGTCAGCACCGCGCAGCTTCCAACAACGCGCACACCCTCAAGCTGAAGACCGCGACCGTCGCCGCGATCACCGGAGTGATCGGCCTCGGTTCCGTTGGCGCGGCGCAGGCCGCCGCAAAGCCGGCTCCGAAGCCCGCAGCACCGACCGTGGCGTTGCCGGAGAACATCAAGCTGCCAGAGAACATCAAGCTTCCGGAAAACATCAAGCTGCCACCGCAGCTAGAGGAACTCACCCGCAACGCGTTGCCCCCGAATGCGGGGGTCCCGGGCAAGAAGCGTGCCGTTGCACCGACCACCGGCACCGTGACCTCCGGGTATGGCGCCCGCTGGGGATCGCATCACAACGGCGTCGACATTGCCAACCGCGTCGGCACTCCGATCCACGCCGTCACCGACGGCACCGTCCTCGAATCGGGCCCGGCGTCGGGCTTCGGGATGTGGGTTCGTGTTCGCCAGGACGACGGCACGACCGGTGTCTACGGACACGTCAACGAGAGCTTCGTCAGGGCGGGCCAGAAGGTTCACGTCGGCCAGACGATCGCCACCGTCGGCAATCGTGGACAGTCCACCGGCCCGCACCTGCATTACGAGGTCTGGGACAAGAACCAGCAGAAGATCAACCCGCAGGCGTGGTTGGCATCGCGCGGGGTCAACCCCTGACCTCCAACCCCTGACCCCTCGGGGCAGTATTCTCGACGATGTGCGCTGATCGGCGCACATCGTCGCAGGCCCCTGGAGATCGCCATGGGATTCATCTTCTTCACACTGCTCGTCGTTGCCGGCGTCATCGGCCTCATCTACAAGCTCAAGCACGACAAGCCGCAGGATCACGACGGCATGATCAGCTACGACAGCACGGGCTCGAACCCTTCGGATTCGAGCAACGACTGATCGCTCTCGGGTCGCACACTGCACCTGCGATGAGTCCTGAGGCACCTGCGATGAGACTCGAGCCGCGATCACTTTCCCGCCGCGGCTGGCTCATCCTTGCCCAATTCTGCGCCGGGAACCGTCGGAAGTCGTTGAGCGACAACTAGTCCGAGCAACGCCAAGAATACGGCCAGCAGGATCGCCATCTTGATCGCCTCCAACTGGGCGTTGACGTAGTCGTCGACAAGTGTCGACACCTCACCGGCGGGAATATCGTGCTCCTGAGCAACCGCCTCGAGCTGGTCTCGTCCGAGGATTTCGACGCCGTTCGCCGTCGCGTCGTTGATCTGACTCTTCGTCTGCGCCGAAATCGTCGAGTCTGCCTGAGCTGCCGTATTGAAGCCCGAACTGAGCGCGGCGACAAGTAGCGCACCGAGCAGCGCAACGCCCACGGATGTCCCGATGTTCTGGGCCGTGCCCTGCAAGCCGCCCGCTTCACCACGGTCACGATTGCCCACCGACGACATGATCACGTTGCCGAGTTGTGCTGCTATGAAACCGAATCCGGCGCCGAAGATGGCCATGCCGATGGCGAACACAACACTGTTGAGCTCGGGATCGATGGTGGTCACCAGAAGTACGCAACCGACGATCACAAGCACCAGACCGATTCTGACCATCCGCCGCGGCGACTGCGTCGCAGCCAGTTTCGGGCTGGCGAACGCCGCGATCAGCATGGCCACCGACATGGGCGCGAGCTTCACTCCTGTCTCGAACGCGTTCATCTGCAGTGCGTACTGCAGGTAGATCGGGATGATGAAGAACATCCCGCCGATAATGGTCTGCTGCGCGAGCAGCATGATCAATCCGTTGCGCAGCTGCAGTTTTCGAAGCAACGCGGGGTGAAGCAGCGGTGTGCCGCCACGGTCGATGACACGACGCTCCCAGGAGACAAGACCGATGAGCACAAAGACGCCGAGCGCAATCATGAACGGCACCACCGAGAAACCGAACGGTGTCACTCTCACGTCACCGATTGTCAGTGCGCCTCGCGGCCTGATGAAGCCCCAGGTGCCTGCCTGCAGCAGCGCGATCACGATGAGCCCGAGTCCCGCTACCGACAACGCGGTTCCGACCCAGTCCATCCCCCCGGGCTCGGCCTTCTCGTCGTCGGCGATGGCGCGCACCGCAAGCACGACGAGGATGCACACGACGGTCTCCGCGGCGAACACCACCCGCCAGGTGAGTGCTTCAGTCACCCATCCGCCGATCAACGGACCGGCCGCCGCGCCGGCTGCGGCAATACCGCCGAGGGCGC
The DNA here is from genome assembly GCF_001665925.1 of Gordonia sp. 852002-50816_SCH5313054-c. Classification (NCBI taxonomy): domain Bacteria; kingdom Bacillati; phylum Actinomycetota; class Actinomycetes; order Mycobacteriales; family Gordoniaceae; genus Gordonia; species Gordonia sp. 852002-50816_SCH5313054-c. The sequence goes on along the minus strand of NZ_LZTE01000053.1, from coordinate 7,577 downwards.
TATAGGCGGTTGCGCGGTCGCGACCCGAATAGTTCGACGCCGTCAACGAAATGATCGCAGGCATCACCATGACGGCTCCGGCGCCCTCAACGAAGGACCATCCGAACAACAGCATGCCGATGTTCTGGCTGAATGCCGTGATGAGCGAACCGATTCCGTACACGATGAGCCCGATGGCGAAAACCCTCCGCCTGCCGAACATATCGCCGAGGCGACCGCCGAAGAGCATGAACGATCCCATGACCAGTGTGTAGAGGGTGATCGCGAGTTGGACTTGGGTCAACGTCGTGCCGAGGTCGGCAACGACCTGCGACACCGACACGTTCATGACCGTTGTGTCGAGCACCATGATGAACTGTGCAGCGCTGAGGATGAGGAGGACCCGCCACCGTCGCATGGCAGCACGATACGCGGAACGCCCTGGCCGCACGCGGTTTCTGCCCGGCAGCGGAGGCAATCTCTACTGATTGGTCGACAGCCACGATCTCAGACCGCGCCGAGTGCGGACACCGACTCCCTCGCTGAAAATGGCCACCTCGCACACCGTCAGATTGGGCCCTGGACAACCTCAGCAAGGCTAACCATTTGGGCCATTTGGGAGACGCCCACCAATGACGGTAAAACAGTCGCGAGCAACGTCACGTCAGCCGAGTTGACCCCAGACGAGGGAGCCGCGATGAACCCCCACCGACTGACTGTGAACTGCTCGATGCTGTTCACCGACCTACCGTTGCTGCGCAGACCCCAGGCGGCGCGCGATGCGGGTTTCGATGCCGTCGAATTCTGGTGGCCGTTCGACGACGCTGTCCCTGCCGATCGAGAGGTCGACGAGTTCGTGACGGCGATCGACGACGCCGGGGTACGCCTCACCCACCTCAACCTCGCAGCGGGTGATCTCGCGGCGGGTGAGCGTGGGCTGTTGTCGCATCCGCCCAGGACGCGCGAGTTCGTCGACAGCATCGACGTCGCGGTCGGCATCGGTGCACGTCTGCGAACCGTGGGTTTCAATTCGCTCTACGGCAACCGCATGGCAGGACTCGACATCGCCGAACAAGACTCACTGGCAGTCGACAACCTTGCCATCGCGGCTCGTGCCGCTGCGACGATCGGCGCGCAGATCCTCCTCGAACCACTCAGTGCGATCCCGGACTATCCGCTCCGCCTCGCCGATGATGCGCTCGCAGTGGCCGACGCCGTTCGACGCGAGCACCGGATTGACAACGTCGCGCTCCTCGCTGATCTCTACCACCTGTCGACGAACGGCGACGACCTCGACCACGTGCTCTCGCACCACACCGGGCGGATCGGTCATGTGCAGATCGCCGACGCCCCTGGCCGTGGCGAACCAGGCACGGGCACAATGGACTTCGCGCGATACCTGGGTGCGCTCGACGAAGCCGGATACCAGGGATGGATCAGTCTCGAGTATCGCCCGACGCTGCCCGACCCGTTCTCGTGGATCGCGGAGTTCGCAGACGGCGCACACTGAGACACGGCACTCGGATCACCGCACCACGGAGGAGCACCTCATCATGACAACCCTCGCGTTCATCGGACTCGGCGTGATGGGCAGTCCGATGTCCGTCAACGCGGTTCGCGCAGGACACCGCGTCGTCGGCTACAACCGCACACCGTCCAAAGCCGCGGCACTCGTCGAGGCCGGTGGAACCGCAGTGCACTCCGTCCCCAAGGCGGTCGCCGATGCCGACATCGTCGCCACGGTGCTCCCCGACTCCCCCGATGTCGAGCAGACGATGAATGGACCAGATGGAGTGTTCGCGCACGCCAAGCCGGGCACCGTCATCGTCGACTTCTCGACCGTCAGACCCGACGTCGCGGTCCGGTTGGCCGACCAGGCGGCTGAGCGCGGCCATTTGTTTCTCGACGCTCCGGTGTCGGGCGGCGAGGAGGGCGCAGTCAATGCGACCCTGTCGATCATGGTCGGCGGCTCAGACCAGGCGGTCGAGGCAGCGGCGCCCCTCCTGCATGCTGTCGGTTCGACCGTCGTACACGTGGGACCAAGCGGCAGTGGACAATTGGTCAAAGCGGCCAATCAATTGATCGTGGCCGCCAATATCGCCGCACTCGCCGAGGCACTCGTCTACCTCGAGGCCAGCGGGGTGCAGACCACCGCAGCGGTCGAAGTCCTCGGCGGAGGACTCGCGGGATCGACAGTGCTCGACCACAAGGCACGTCGGATGATCGATCGAGACTTCGCACCGGGAGCGCGAATCGACCTGCACCACAAGGACCTCGGGATCGTCACCGCCTCGGCACGCGAGGCAGGATTGGCTCTCCCGATCGGCTCCCTCGTCGCGACACTCATGGCGTCGGCGCGGGCCAACGGCGACGGCGGCCTCGATCACGCGGCACTGTTTCGGACGGTCGAGCGGCTGTCCGGCAGGCTCGACTCGATGTGATGTCCCAGCCCGGCCTACTGCAGGGTTCCGCGTGCGAGTCCGAGCTCGTTCTCCATCGCGCGCCGAACCAGACGCCCTCTGTCGGGAGCACCCGCGTAGTGCACCAGCGCGTGCGAGTTGACGCCGTCGATCATCCCGAGGAACTGCCACGCGACGTCGGCCGCGTCGTCGGTGACGAACTCGCCCGCGTCGACACCCTCGCTGATGAGCTCGGACACCAGTGACTGCCAACGGCCCATGACGTCCCGAACTGCGGCAGCGAGAGGGTGATTCACCCTGCCAAGACTGAAGGCGTCGGCCCATACGATCGTGACATCGTCGCGGCCCGGCTCCGTCAGCGTCGCGATCAAGGTCCGCAGCTTCGACGTTGAGTTCGGTTCGGTGGCAATGAGTTCGGTGATGTCGTCGACCTCCGCGCTGGTGATCGCCGAGAACGTGGACGCGACGAGCTCGTCCATACTCGGCTCGTAGTGTGCGACGAGCGCGGGCGCCACACCTGCCCGTGCGCCGACAGACCTCAGGGTCAGCCCTGGAAGCCCATCGGCACGAGCGACCTGACATGCGGCGGTGCGGATCTCATCCGTCCGTTCCTCGGGCGACTTGCGGGGTGCGCGCGTCCGGCTCTTCGAGACCATCACCCAGCGATCATCGTGCCTGGCCACCACCTAGTCAACCGCTATTGATCACAGAATCAATAATTCGTTCGTTCCACTTGACGGCCCGACCCGCACCCCTTACCGTTCTAGTTATTGATTGCTCGATCAATAACGAAAGGCTCCGAATATGTCCTGGACAATGCCCGCCGAGACCGCCCCCCACGAGCGTGTGTGGATGGCGTTTCCACGGACCAACACCACCCTCGCCGAAAGCGCGGCCGACGCCGAGACCGCGTACGCCGCGTGGAGCGAGGTTGCCAATACGGTCGCGCAGTTCGAGCAGGTCGTCATGGTCGTCGACCCGACAGAGACGACACGTGCGCGTGCCATGCTCTCGGAGGAGATCGAGATCGTCGAAGCGCCGCTCGACGACGCGTGGATGCGCGACATCGGGCCGACCTTCGTCATCGACGACGCAGGCCAACTCGGCGCTGTCACATGGACGTTCAACGGTTGGGGCGCACAGGAGTGGGCCGAGTGGACCAACGATCGTCAGATCGGGCGCGTGGTCGCAGGCCGGGCAGGTGTCCCAGTTGTCAGCTCGATGCTCGTCCAGGAGGGCGGCGCCATCCACGTCGACGGCGAGGGCACCGTTCTCGTCACCGAGACGGTCCAACTCGACCCCTATCGAAACCCCTACGCCACGCGCGAGACGATCGAAGCCGAGCTCGAACGCACGATCGGCGCAAGGAAGGTCATCTGGCTCCCCCGCGGCCTGACCCGCGACTACGAGCGGTTCGGCACGCGCGGTCATGTCGACATGGTCGCGACCATTCCCTCCCCCGGGACGCTGCTGCTGCACCACCAGCCGAATCCCGACCATCCCGACCACGCAGTCACCAAAGGCTTGCGCGAGTTCTTCGAAGGCACCACCGACGCAGCCGGACGATCGTGGAACATCGTCGATCTGCCCGCTCCCAACACGATTCGGGACTCCGAGGGCTTCGTCGACTACAGCTACATCAACCACCTCGTCGTCAATGGTGGTGTCGTCGCCTGTGGTTACGGTGAACCGGAGGCCGACGCGCGCGCGGCCGAGATCCTGGCGTCGGTCTACCCCGGCCGGCGCGTGGTGACCATCGACGCACGCGAGATCCTGGCACGCGGCGGTGGAATCCACTGCATCACACAGCAACAACCAGCCGTCGGCGCCACGTCATGACGTCCCCGACACAAACCCCACCACTGGTGGAGGCATCGATAGCCGAACTGAGTGCCGCGCTGGAATCAGGCGCGGTCACCAGCGTCGAACTCGTCTGTGGGTACCTGAACCGCATTGGCCGATACGATAGACACAGGTTGACGCTCAACGCGATTCCCGTTCTCAACCCGACGATGTTCGACGAAGCGCGCGCATCGGACGAACGTCGTGCCCGTGGCGAGGCGTACGGTCCGTTCGACGGCATCCCGTACACCGCGAAGGACAGCTACCGGGTGCAGGGCCTCACCGTGGCGTCGGGTTCGCCTGCGTTCGCGCATCTCGTCGCGGGCTCAGACGCGTTCGCCGTCGAACGTCTGCGGGCTGCCGGCGCAATCTGCCTCGGCCTCACCAACATGCCTCCGATGGCCAATGGCGGTATGCAGCGGGGCGTGTACGGACGGGCCGAGAGTCCTTACAACAGCGACTATCTCGCGGCCGCGTACCTGTCCGGCTCGTCGAACGGTTCTGGCGTGTCGACAGCTGCGAGCCTTGCGGCGTTCGGCCTCGGCGAAGAGACATGGTCGAGTGGCCGCTCCCCCGCGTCGAACAACGCGCTCGTCGCGTACACGCCGTCGCGCGGCGTGATCTCGGTGCGTGGCAACTGGCCGTTGACGCCGACAATGGATGTCGTTGTGCCACAAACTCGTACGGTCGACGACATGCTCGCCCTGCTCGATGTGCTCGTCACGGATGACAACGACACACGAGGAGACTTCTGGCGCACGCAGCCATGGGTGGAATTGCCCGCGGCATCGTCGGTGCGGCCAGAGTCGTACCTGGACCTCCGCGATGACAATGCCCTGCGGGGCAAGCGTTTCGGCATACCCCGCATCATCCTGGGCGACGACCCCGACGCGGGCTGGCCGATCACACCACGACCCTCGGTCATCGAGCTGTGGAACCGCGCACGAGCAGACCTGGAGGCAGCGGGCGCCGAGATAATCGACGTCGACTTCCCCGCCCTGACCAACTACGAACTCGACCGACCCGACGCCCGCGACGGCTATGCCCGCGGAATCCTCCCGGAAGGATTCTTCGACGCGGAGATGTGGGACCTCACCGTCTGGTCGTGGAACGATTTCTTGGAGGCCAACGGCGACCCCGCACTGAACCGCCTCGCCGACGTCGACGGGCCGTTGATCTTCCCACTGCCCGACGGCGCGATTCCCGATGAACTGCACGGGTATTACGCGCGGTACAACCTGGACATCAGCGAGTACCCCGAGCGCGCCGCACGCGGAATCCCAACGCTCGATGAGATTCCCGATCTGGCCGAGGGCATCCGCGGGCTCGAGGAGATGCGCCGCGTCGACCTCGAGGAGTGGCTCGACGAACTCGGCCTCGACGCACTGGTGTTTCCCTCTGCGCTCGACGTCGGACCCGCGGACGCCGACACCAATCCGGAATCACACGAACGTGCCATGGCAAACGGGGTGTGGGTGTCGACCGGCAACACCATGATCCGTCACTACGGCATTCCGACTGTCAACGTCACGATGGGCACGATGAGTGACATCGGAATGCCCGTGAACCTGACATTCGCCGGACGCGCCTACGACGACAACGCCCTACTCGCCTACGGCTGGGCCTACGAGCACGCGTCTCGACGCCGCACCGCCCCTACCTCGACGCCGGAGCTCCCTTCACTGATGCGCCCCCTGATGCGCCCGGGCGCCGAGGCCGGCGGCGACGTCCCAGCGCTAGAACTGACAGCATCCGCTCGACGCGATGCGCAGTTTGCGGTCATCGAGATCTCGGGGTCATCCGACGCCGACCTGCTACAGGTGTTCGTCGACGGAGATGCTGTTCCGATCGACCGCGAGGGATCGAGCTTCACAGCATCGGTCGAGATTCCCGCAGCCGAGCTCAAGCGACAACACTCCGCGTGGCGCATCCCGTACGGCGCACTCGTGACAGCAATCGCGACGTCATCGAACGGCGCAGCCAACGCCGAATATGTGATCGTGGACGGCATCTGACCACGCTCCCTCTACTGGGACCTGCCCCGAGCGACCACGTCTGCCCCGCCACCGATGCGTGGTGGCGGGGTGTAGACGGGTTGCGGCACAACCAGATTCGACGGTTCGCCCGGGATGGCGCGGTGGTCAGGCGGCGTCGGCCAGCGGTGGGCCGAGGCTGTCTGGCGGGTCGACGCCGTGGGGTGCGATGAGGCCGCCTGGTGGAGCTGGGCCCGTTGGCGCGTCCGGGTCTGTGGGTGGCTCGGGGTCGGGTGGATCAGCGAGGTTCCATCGGATGTCGACCCGCGAGCTGAGACGAACGGTGTCGCCGGAGGGCATTGCGCCCACCAACGCGAGCTCGACCCGCCCGCGGGGCGGGTCCGGCATCGATGTCGGCGACACCATCCAGGCGCCGACTGCGTCCGCGACGATCTCGGCGTCCGCTGTACCGGAGGCTCGCGCGACGATCCCGGTATCGGCTGTGTCCGAGGCGATCCCGGTCCCGGTACCGGCCGCGCGTGCAGCCGCTGCTGCTTCGTTGTTGGTGTGTTCGGCGGCAAGGTAGTCGCGGAAATCAGCTTTAACGTCCGCGATGCGGTTGATGCGTTCCGGATTCTCCGGCATACCGGGCTTGGCGTTGAGCCGCCACGCAACCCGCCCGGTGTCGGGGCCGTCGGTGATCATGCGGGTGGTGAACTGGCCAGGTTTCGGGCCGACTCTCCGGTTGTGCACATCGCATGCCGGGACGAGTTGGTCGATATCGGTCAAGCCGCCGTCGGCCCAGTCTTTCGCGGCGTGATGCATCTGCACCCTGCTCGCGGGCTGATTACAGCCCGGGGCCGAACACATCTTCCCGCCGGGTGAGGCGAACGAGGCCAACCGTTGCCCCAGCGACGCGATCCGCTTCGACCGACCGAAATACAGGGGCACGCTGGTGTGCTCACCGAACACCGCCAAATACTGGCTCGCCCCGGCCGAGGCGGCCATCTCGATCACATCACCGATCGGGAGCAGTGTTCCGGACGTGGTTTGCGCGATCCCCGCCTGCGCTTCCAACTCGTGCAGGCTGGTGGTGACGATGACCTGGATCGGTAACCCCCGGTGGGTGTTGCCCAACATCCCTGATTCAAGTACTTGCTGCAGGAGTGCGGAGAAGGCGTCGTGGTTGCGTTGCGCTGGTGAGCGTTCATCACGCAGCGCGGCCGCCGCGACCTGTTCAGCATTCGCGGTCGTGATCGGCCCGACCGGCGACTCCGGGTCGTCCGGATTGTTCATGCCCGGTTTGGCCCACGCGTCCAACACCGTGTCTCTTATACACATCTGACGCTGCCGACGATCGCAT
>NZ_LZTE01000052.1:0-1484 GCF_001665925.1 Gordonia sp. 852002-50816_SCH5313054-c | reverse complement strand
AGACCGCGTGACAGCGGTGGCGCGACCGGCGCGGGTGCCACTATCCGTCGCGCAGTCGCGGATGTGGTTCATCAACCAGTTCGAACCCGGGACCGCCACCTACAACATCCCGGCGCTCCTGCGACTTCGCGGAACGCTTGACCTCGTCGCCCTGCGCCATGCTGTCGAAGACGTGGTCGCTCGCCACGAGGTGCTGCGGACGACATTCCCCGCCGTCGACGGAACCCCGGTGCAGGTGATCCACCCGGCGCACCGCGTCGCAGCGGAACTCGACTTTGCCGTCGTCTCGGACGAACAGGCCCTCGCCGACGCCGTGGGCACCGGATTCGACGTCACCGAATCACTGCCGCTCAGGGTGCGCGTCGCACCGGTGGGTCCCGACGAGCACATCGTTGCCGTCGTCGCCCATCACATCGCGGCAGACGGTGAGTCGATGCGTCCGCTCGTGGCCGATCTGGTCACGGCGTACGTCGCACGTTCGGCGGGAACGACGCCCGAATTCGTCCCGCTGGCAGTGCAATTCGCCGACTACGCGATCTGGCAGCACCATGTGCTCGGCGATCCCGAAGATCCCGAATCGGTGGTGGGGCGACAGCTCACGCACTGGGTCGCGGAGCTCGCGGGGCTCCCCGACGTCATCGATCTGCCGACGGATCGTCCACGTCCGCGAGTCGCCACTCATCGCGGTGCTCGCATGCAGGTGGCCATCCCCGCGGAGATCGCAGATCGGATCGCTGCGACAGCGGCCGAACGGGGCGTCACCGCGTTCATGATTGTCCACGCCGCGCTGTCGGTACTGCTCGCGCGCCTGTCGGGAAGCACCGACATCGCCGTCGCGACACCGGTTGCCGGGCGCGGACACACAGTGCTCGATCCGCTCGTCGGCATGTTCGTCAACACCCTCGTACTGCGCACCGAGGTCGACCCAGGTGAATCGTTCGTCGACCTGCTCGACCGGATTCGGGTGACCGACCTCGATGCGTTCACTCACGCCGACGTCCCGTTCGAGACCATCGTCGACGCGCTGGATCCGGTGCGCTCCGAGGCGTTCGCGCCGCTGGCTCAGGTCATGCTCTCGCTGGAGACGGGCGCGGTCGCCGATCCCACGGTGCGCGTCGCCGCGCTCGAGGTGGAGCCGGTCGACGTCCCAAGCGTCCCGGCGCAACTCGACCTCGCTCTCACGGTGACGACCGCGCCGTCCGGCGATGACTGGCAGTGCTCGATCGTCTACGCCACCGACCTGTTCGACGACGTGACCATCTCGACATTCGCCGACCGCTACCTCGCGTTGTTGGCCGGTGTGACGGCGGCCCCGGCAGACGCCGTCGGCGACACGACGTTGATCTCGCCTGCCGAAACGGCGGCCGTCCTGTCCGCCGCGACCGGACCGACCACGGTGCCGATCGCCGAGACGGTTGCTGATGCTGTTGCGGCGCAGGTGGTTCGGTCGCCGGGTGCGCCTGCGTTGTGGTGTGGGGGTCGGG